>CAYVOP010000070.1:0-17561 GCA_964453105.1 uncultured Aquabacterium sp.
AGAAGTCGATGTTTTCAAACACCGACAGGGTGGGGTACAGATTCTTGCCCAGCCCCTGCGGCATGAAGGCCACGCGTGGCGCCAATTGTTGGCGCATGCCCGCATCAGCCACATCGCAACCCAGCACGGTGATGTGGCCACTTTGCAGCCGCTTCACTCCGGCAATCAAGGCCAACAAGGTGGACTTGCCCACGCCGTCAGGACCCACAAGCCCAATGGTGCGTCCGGCTGGCAGCTGCAAAGTCACTTCATGCAGGGCCACCGCCTGGTCATAGCGGTGGCTGAGTGACTGGATCTCGACCGCGTGTGTCACAGCTTGGGTAGCTTGATGCCGAAGGCAGTCGGCCAGGGCTGCTGCGTGTCGCTGCGCACATAGCCGTTGCCCGTCAGCCCCGCCTTCACATACTGGGCATAGCGACTGGCCACTTCGGTGGGCACCTGAAGCTTCACGCGGTAAACCAGCTTGTCACGTTCAGTTGCGGTTTCCACGTATTTAGGGGTGAACTGAGCCTCAGCTGCCACGAAGGACACATGTGCTGGAATGACGAACTGTGGCGCGGCATCTAACACCAGACGGGCTTCATCGCCCACCTTCAGCCGCCCCGCTGATGAGGTGGGAAGAAACACAGTCATGTACACGCTGGAGGTGTTGAGCAGCGTGGCCACCCGCCCGCCAGAGGGGATGACCGAACCCGGTTCCACCACACGGTATTCAATCCGCCCATTCACGGGGGCGCGCAAACTCATGTCGGCAATGGCCACGTCCAGCCGTTGAATTTGCGCTTGCGCTTCTGACCTGGCAGCGGTGGCTTCGCCAATAGCCGCCTGTGCCACCGATACGCCTGCGCGTTCACCATCTCGTTGGGCCTCACGGCGTTCCACCTCGGCACGGGACACCAGGGTGTCGCGTCGCAGTTTCTCTGTGTGGTCCAACTCCAGTTGGGCCAGTCGGGCCTGAACCTGCCGGACCTGGGTTTCGGCCTTGGCTCGCGCAATGGCTTGCTGGGCGCGCTCCATGGCAGCGGCCACCGCCGCTTTCTGTGCGGCCAACTCGGTGCTGTCCTGTCGGGCGATCAGGTCGCCTGCTTTGACCAGGTCACCTTCTTGAACCGGCAACTCAACGATGCGGCCGGGGTACTTGGCCGCAATCTCGATGCGCTCGACCTCCAGGCGACCATTGGCGCGTACCAGCCCTTCGGGCGTGTCTTGCTTATGCGATTGGTTCCACCACAGCCAGGCTGCGGCGCACGCGAGGGTCAGCCCAGCCAGGGGCCATGCAAGTTTCTTGGCGTTCATGTTGTGGGGTAATGCAACAACTGCGCCCGAATGGCCTGGCCAATCGTCTGCAGCAAAGTTGTCATGTTTTCAGGGGTGACCTGATCCCACCCCATGCGATGCAAGAGCATTGAGTCGGCCAGACGAATGTACAAAGCTTGATGAATACCCAGGAAAGCCAGTGCGTGTGTCACGGTATCGTCACTGGGGCGGCCGATGATGCGGCCCACCACTTCGGTCAACACCGTTTGCCCCGGCTCGATGACTCGGCGGTAAAGGCAATTGAAAGCATCGCCTTGTTCGGCCTGTGCTTTCAGGAAAAAATGCATCCAACTGGTTGGAATGTTTTCGGTCAACACCGTACGGGCCTGGCCCAACAGAAAGTTCACGACCAGATCACACAGCACTTCACGGTCTTGTGTCTGTGAGGCGGCCTGGCGCAGGTGAGCCAGAGGCTGGGCCTGACGGGTTTCAATGAAGCTGGCCAGATAGTCAGCCGCCTGGGTATACAGGTCTTCCTTCGAGCCAAAGTAATAAGGAATGGCGCCAAGGTTCATGTTGGCCGCTTGGGCCAGCATACGCGTGGTGGCGCCATCAAAGCCATGTTCGCCAAAAACAGCCAGAGCCGCCTGCAGCATTTTTTCGCGTGCCAGGGCGCCTTTGCTTTGATCGTTTGGGTCCAGGTCTGAGGATGGGGCGGCGTTCACGGCTGTGCTCATAACAGTCAATGACGGCGAGCATGCCGTGTCTCGCGTATTCAGTCAATCGTATGAATTGATCTGACTCAAGCTCGCCCCAATCATTCGCGCAGTGTCCGCGTCATGAACACGGCCCCGTCTCCAAATGAACGGAGTTTTCTTTGCAATTCGGGTGCCGGGTGGGGGCTCGCCTCAAACCCGAATCGAGACCAGAAATCGGTGGAGCCCTGTACGGCAACCAGCATCATTTGGCGAACCTGTTGGGTTTGCGCCTGCTGCAGGGCGGCGGCAAACAAGGCAGGTGCAACGCCTTTTCCCCGGTGTTGGGGGGGAACGGCCAGGTCGTGCAAATAAAAGCCCTCGGCTTGCCTGACCAGGGGGAGTGAGGCTGTACCGGCCAGGGCGGGAATATCTGGCGACTTGAGGTGGGCCACCGGCAGGCCCACCAAATAGCCTGCAGGCAAGCCATCAAGCTGGGCCAGCCAACTCCATGAGGGGGCGGCTTCCAGTTTGCGGGCGAAAGACGCAACGGGCTCCAGGAACTCGGCACCGTAGCAAGATGCCTGAAGGGCATGGACCGTTAAGAGATCGTCCGTTGTCAAATTCCTAATATATGGGATTGTCATACTGACCGTTTTACGAGATGCTGTTCGGCTTCGTGAACCCATCGTATGACAGGTCTGCCCGTGTTGCCCCGCATTCTGACAACTCGAAATTCTCGCTACCTGCCTGATTGCCGTGCGGTGGTCATGGCGGTTGCTGCGTCGGTCGCCATGGGCTCTGCGCATGCCGCGCTTGATGCCACGGTTCAAATTGTCGATGGCGCCAGTTTGGCGTTGGGTCTTTACGACGAGATCACGCAACACGTCGATGCGGCCATGGCCAGTTGGGGGCGCTACCTTGTGGGTAACGCGCACATTGATGTTGAAGTGCAGGTGACTGATTCGGTGCTGGCGGCGGCCGCCTCGTCTCGCGCCAGCAGTTATGTGGGGCAGAGCGGCGGCATCTACGTATACGAAGCGGGTATGGCCGTGAAGGTCAACCAGGGCATCGACGTGAATGGCACCACGCCAGATGTCGAGATCCTTTTCAACCCCGGCTATCTGCGCAACGAACTGTGGTTCGATCCGGATCCCTATCTGCGTCAGGCCTTGGTGCCGATGGACAAGACCGATGCCATGTCCATCTTCATCCATGAAATTGGGCATGCACTGGGTTTCAACGGCTGGGGCGGCCATGTGGATGGCTCTTTGCCCGCCAATTACGCATCAACCTGGGACATCCAAACCCGCTTTGACGGCAGCGAATTGTTTTTCACCGGGGCCAACGCACGCTCCATCTATGGTGGTGACGTGCCAGTCACGATCGGCAATAACTACCACATTGGCAATCCGATGGGATCTGGCTCAGACCTGCTCGATGACGTGATGAACGGCGTGTCGTTTGCGCGTGGTGCGCGCTACGACATCTCTCCGCTGGACTTGGCCATCGCAAAAGACCTGGGTCTGCAGGTGCAGGCTGTGCCCGAGCCAGACACCCTTTGGCTGATGCTGGCGGGCATGCTGGCGATCTGGGGCGCTGCCCCGGTGCGCCGGCAGCTTACTCTTGCTGCATGACCACTCGGCTGTCGACCTGGGTGCCGTCGTCAGGGCATTCAGCGCTCAGGTTCACCTCTACGTTTTCCATGCGCACCGTGTTGCGGTCGACCATGTAATAGCGGTAGGTTTCTGGCTTACTGCCTGATCCAGGGGTTTGCATGAACAGGGTCTGATCGGCTGCCCACCACAGGCCTTTGATTTCGCTGACCTGACGGGTTTGCGCCACGTCGCTGAAATAGCTGATCACAAAGCGACCATTGGGTAAGCGCTTGATGGTGTGCGATTCGAACTTGCAGCCGGGCTTGGCGTCGTGTTGACCACGCCATTCGCCCACCAAATCCTTGTCGATGGGGACTTCGTTGGCGGCCAAGGCGGCCGCTGAGGACAGAAGCAAAGCAAGAGGAGCAAAGAACTTGGCTGCGCGCATGACACCGTTCCCTAGATTGACGCATTTGTATTTGCGGACAGCTTAGAAACAGGAATGGATGGCGTCAATCCAACGTTCCCCGATCTCTGGTAACGATGTGTTACGGTCGCTCGCTTCTGCGAGGGTTTGACGCCTGGTAGACACAAAACCTGTCAGCGGGAATGCCTCTTGCTGCGTTGAACCGAGCAAAAGGAGTGGGTGGGAGTGCGTGGTGCAGGCGAGTGAAACGTCCAACGATCCTGATCTGGATCGATTTCTCGATGCTGTCTGGCTGGAAGACGGGCTGAGCCAGAACACCCTGGCTGCCTATCGACGAGATCTGAATGGCTTGGCCGTGTGGCTCAAGGCCCAGGCGCAACATCATGGCCTCATTGATGCCACAGAAGTCGATCTGCACGGCTACATGGTGCACCGCCATGGTAATTCCCAGCCTTCGTCGGTGGGGCGCCGGTTGAGCGTGTTTCGCCGCTTCTATCGCTGGGCCATTCGCGAAGGCCGCATTCAGGTGGATCCGACTGTGCGCATGGACGCGCCCCGCCAGCGACAACGACTGCCGCATTCCTTGACCGAGGTGCAGGTGGAAGCCTTGCTCGATGCCCCCGATGTGGACGAGCCCATCGGCCTGCGCGACCGGGCCATGCTCGAATTGATCTACGCGAGCGGTTTGCGGGTGAGTGAGTTGGTGACGCTCAAAACCGTGTACGTGAGCTTGGCCGATGGGGTGCTGCGCATCACTGGCAAAGGTTCGAAGGAGCGCCTGGTGCCCTTTGGTGCCCAGGCAGCCGAATGGCTGACGCGCTATACAGCCTATGCCCGTGGCGACATTCTGGACGGCCAAAGCAGCGACGCCTTGTTTGTGACATCGCGCGGTGGTCCCATGACGCGCCAGATGTTCTGGAAACTCATCAAGAAATACGCGATCAAGGCCGGCATTACCCAGCCCTTGTCACCTCATACCTTGCGCCATGCGTTTGCCACGCACTTGCTCAACCACGGCGCCGATCTGCGCGTGGTGCAAATGTTGTTGGGGCATTCCGATATTTCGACCACTCAGGTCTATACCCACGTGGCGCGAGAGCGCTTGCGGCAATTGCACGAACGGCATCATCCGCGGGCTTGAGCCGTTCAGTTTGGTCGATTAGTCGGTTCCAAGCAGGAACGCTATTTCGTCTTCCGTGAAGCCGGCAGCCAGTCGAGCGGCTTCATTGAAGGGGGGCTTCAACCTTGGTGCTTCGTAGCGTTTGACCAAGTCTGGGTAAAGCGTGCGGGCATCCAGTCCGCGTTGCTGGCACAGGTGGTGAAACCAGCGGTTGCCAATGGCCACATGACCCACCTCGTCTCGCAGGATGATGTCCAAAATGGCGACTGCTTCCGGGTCGCCAGCACGAGCGAGCTTATTTTGGATGAGTGGGGTGGCATCCAGGCCACGTGCCTCTAGCGTGCGTGGCACCAGCGCCATGCGCGCCAGAATGTCGTCCTGTGTTTTCTCGCACATAGACCACAGGCCGTCATGGGCTTGAAAGTCGCCGTAGTCGTGGCCCAAGGTTTGGAGATGTGCGCGCAGCAGGTTGAAGTGCAGTGCCTCTTCCCGCGCCACCTGAATCCAATCTAGGTAGAAGGCTTCGGGCATGCCGGCAAAGCGCCACACTGCGTCTAGAGCCAGGTTGATGGCGTTGAACTCAATGTGGCAGATGGCGTGAAGCAGCGCTGCACGGCCGTCCAGCGTGAAGGGCGAACGGGTGGGCACCTGCTTGGCTTCCACCAGTCGGGGGCGCTCCGGGCGTCCTGGCAGCTTGGCCGACTGCTCGGTGGTCAGGGTGATGCTTGCAGCGGTGTCGATGGGGTCATAGGCCGAGCCAGGCTCGGGAAGCGCCAGCGCAGCGGCGGCCTTGGCGCCCGGTTCGGCCTCCAGCAGAATCGCGAGGGCCTGAATCCGCAGGTCATTTGACCCATGCTGCGCTGCGTGAACCATCATTCAGCCCAGTTCATGACACCGGTGTACCAGGTGATCAAAATCAGCGCGCCGAAGGCCAGGCGGTACCAGGCAAAGGGCAGGAAGTTGTGGTTGGACACGTAGCGAATCAGCCAACGCACACACACCCAGGCCGACAGGAAAGACAGCACCAGGCCCACGCTGAACAAGGGCAGGTCGGCCATAGACAGCAGGGCGCGCTCTTTGTAGAGGCTGTAGGCGCCTGCGCCGATCAGGGTGGGAATGGCCAGGAAAAAGCTGAACTCGGTCGCGGCTTGGCGCGACAGGCCCAGCATCATGCCGCCAATGATGGTAGCGCCCGAACGGCTGGTGCCGGGCACCAGGGCCAGGCACTGCACCAGGCCCACTTTCAGTGCGTCTAGTGCAGTCATGTCGTCCACAGTTTGGACGCGATAGCTTTGGACTCGGCTGGCCATGCGTTCGGCCCAGATGATGATGAAACCACCCAGAATGAAAGTGGTGGCCACCACCACCGGGGTGAACAGATGCGCCTTGATGGCCTTGCCGAACAGCAGCCCCATGACCACGGCGGGCAGGAAACCCACGATCACGTTCATGGCGAAGCGCTGCGACTTGGGTTCGCTGCTCAGCCCGCTGAGCGTGTCGCGAATGCGTTGCATGTAGACCAGGATGACCGCAAAAATGGCGCCGGTCTGAATGGCGATGTCGAACACCTTGGCCTTGTCCGCCCCGATGTTGCTTGAGAAGTCGAGCAGCGACCCAGCCAAGATCAGGTGGCCTGTACTGGAGATGGGAAGGAATTCGGTCAGGCCTTCGACAATGCCCATCAGGGCGGCTTTGATGAACAGCACAAGGTCCACGGTGTCGATCCAGGGTTAACTCGGAAGTCGGCATCTTAGGCCAGCTTTCAGCAGGGGCAATTTGACAGAGGCCCCCCCAGGCTCAGGGGGCTGTCTACACTGCAGCGCATGTTGGACGTACACACCGAGGCCGATGGGCCCTTCACAGGCCGTTGGACCAATCGATTTGCGCAGTTGCATCAGCACTTGCAGCAGCTGGGGCTTCCTGGTTTGGGCGAGGCTTGGCAGGGCGATGCAGTGCCCGCGCCGCATTGGGTCGCGCACAACGATGAATTGGCCTGTCAGATGGGCTGGCCCGAAAATTGGCACAGCCAAACCCACCACGACAGCGAATCGGTGCAAGTCTGGTCGGGCAATGCCTTGTGGCCGGGCATGCTGCCCATGGCCAGCGTTTACAGCGGACACCAGTTCGGCGTGTGGGCTGGGCAGCTGGGCGATGGCCGGGCGCTGTTGCTGGGTGAAATGCAAACCGACGCTGGCCCCCTGGAATTGCAACTGAAGGGGGCTGGCGCCACGCCGTATTCGCGCCGGGGCGATGGGCGCGCCGTGCTGCGCTCGTCGATTCGCGAGTACCTGTGCAGCGAAGCCATGCATGGCCTGGGCATTCCTACCACTCGGGCCTTGGCCTTGACGGCCTCACCGCTGCCTGTTCGCCGTGAAACGATGGAGACCGCAGCCGTGGTGACCCGCGTGGCTCCCAGTTTCATTCGTTTTGGCCATTTCGAGCACTTCGCGTATTGCGGCGAAAAGGGCGCGGAGGCCACGCTGCAGGCCTTGGTCGATTTCGTGGTCACGCACCATTACCCGGAACTGCTTGGCGAGCCCAATCGCCCCTTGGCTCTGCTGGCGGCAGTGGTGGAGCGCACGGCAGACCTGATGGCCGCCTGGCAATCTGTGGGCTTCTGCCATGGGGTCATGAACACCGACAACATGTCGATTCTGGGTTTGACCATCGACTACGGCCCCTTTGGGTTCCTGGACGGATTCAACCCCGACCACGTCTGCAATCATTCCGACTCGCAAGGCCGCTACAGCTGGAACAACCAGCCACAGATTGGCTACTGGAACCTGCGTGCCCTGGCCAATGCCCTGGTGCCACTGATGCCCAGTGTCAAAGACGACCCAGCACCCGTGCTGGAGGTGCTGCAACGCTACGAAAGCCGTTTTCCTGAGGCCATGCGCGCGCGTTGGCGGGCAAAGCTCGGTTTGCAAAACGAGCAGGAAGGCGACGGGCAGTTGGCGATTGACTTCTTGCAGATGCTGGCGCAGCACCAGACGGACTTCACCATCGCGTTTCGCAGGCTGTGCGATTTCCGCAGCGATGTACCGGCCCAGCACCCCGATAACGCCCCTTTGCGCGACCTGTTTGTGGACCGAGCTGAGTTCGATACCTGGGCGCAGCGCTATGCACAGCGTTTGGGGCAGGAGGGCAGTGCTGACGCCACGCGTCGCGAGTGCATGCGTGCCGTCAACCCGGTTTATGTCTTGCGCAACCACATGGCCGAAATCGCCATCCGCCGGGCACAATCGGGCGACTATGCTGAAGTTCGTCGGCTGGAACAGTTGCTGCGACAACCCTTTGTCGAGCAACCGGGCGCCGAGGCCGATGCTGGTTTTCCGCCCGATTGGGCGCAAGCCATTGAGGTGTCTTGTTCATCATGAGCGATTACCCCGTCAAAAAGACCGATGCCGAATGGCGCGCCCAACTCGACCCGTTGGACTACAAGGTCACCCGCCAGGCAGCGACCGAGCATCCTTTCTCGGGGCGCTATTGGGACCACTTTGAAAACGGCCGCTACCGCTGCGTGTGTTGCGGCGTTGACCTGTTCGAGTCAGATACCAAGTTCGACGCGGGCTGTGGGTGGCCCAGCTTCTGGCAGTCGGCTGACGCTGACCGCATTGAGCGTGTGCGCGACACCAGCCACGGCATGATTCGTGTCGAGGTGCGGTGCCATAACTGTGGGGCTCACCTGGGCCACGTGTTCGACGATGGCCCCCTGCCTACGGGGGAGCGTTATTGCATCAACTCCGCCGCGCTAGACTTCACGCCGGACGAAACCTGAGCCTTGCGGCCTTCATCATGAAATTCCTGTTCGACTTGCTGCCCATTTTTCTGTTTTTCGTCAGCTACAAATGGGCAGAAGGGCACAAGGCCGTTGTGGCCGCTTGGATGACCCAGCACCTGGGTTTTCTGGTTTCTGGCGGCGTGGTGGGCGCCACAGAAGCGCCTGTTTTGCTGGCCACTGTGGTCGTGATTGCCAGCACGCTGGCCCAGATCGGCGTGCTCAAGGCCATGCGTAAACCGGTAGACAAGATGCTGTGGGCGGGGCTGGTGGTCGTGGTGGTGCTGGGCGGGCTGACCTTGTGGTTCCACAGCGAAACCTTCATCAAATGGAAGCCCACCATTGTTTATTGGCTGATGGGCGGCGGCCTCCTGATTGGTGAAGTGTTCATGAAGCGCGACGTGCTGTCGCAAATGATGGGCGGACAGGTCGAAGCACCGGAAGCGGTTTGGCGCCGTCTGACCTGGGCCTGGGTGGCGTTTTTTGTCAGTATGGGTCTGCTGAACCTTTACGTGGCTTTCAATTATTCGACTGACACCTGGGTGACCTTCAAGATGTGGGGCACCATGGGCTTGCTGCTCGTGTTTGCGCTCATTCAGGGTATGTACCTGAGCAAGCACATGCAGCCTGCGGCTGAAAGCCAGTCCTCCTGATCGTTCCTTGCTACAGAAAGCCAAGTCCATGTCCAGCCCCTTTGGCGTGACCGCCCAACAAATCCAGTCGGCCCTGGAGTCGACGCTGAAGCCCGTTTCCCTGCTTGTGGAAGATGACAGCCATCAGCATGTGGGCCACGAAGGGGCCAAGTACGGCCGTCACTTTTCAGTCACGATCCGTGCAACATGTTTCGCTGGGTTGTCACACGTTCAGCGACATCGCCTTGTGTATGATGCTCTGCGCGATTTGATTCCGCAGGGCATTCACGCTCTGGCCATCAAAGCAGAGTCTGTCTGACTTAATCATTAGAAAGTTTTTTCGCTCATCATGAAGACTTCCCGTATCGCCAAGGCTGCCGTGGTGGCCGCCACCCTGTCGCTGACTGCCCCCCTGGTGCTGGCTCAAAATGTGGCTGTGGTCAACGGCAAGGGCGTACCCAAGGCCCGTGTGGATGCCATGGTCGAACAGATCCTGAAGCAGACCAAGGGTCAAGGCCAGGCTCAGGAAAAGACCCCGGACCTGGTTCAGAAGGTCAAGGACGAAGTCGTGCTGCGCGAAATCTACGTGCAGGAAGCCGAAAAGCGTGGCCTGCAGACTTCGGCTGACTACCGCACCCAGATGGAATTTGCCCGCCAGTCCATCCTGATTCGCTCGTTGTTTGCTGACTTCGAGAAGAAGAATGGCACCACCGAAGATGAAGCCCGCGCCGAGTACGAAAAGTTCAAGGCCGGTAAGGGTGAAAAGGAATACCGTGCTCGTCACATCCTGGTGGAAACCGAAGAGCAAGCCAAGGACCTGATCGCCCAGCTCAATAAGGGCGCCAAGTTTGACGACCTGGCTCGCAAGCACTCGAAGGACCCCGGCTCTGCGGAAAACGGTGGCGACCTGGACTGGGCCAACCCAGAGAACTACGTGCCTGAGTTCTCCAAGGCGCTGACTCAACTGGAAAAGGGCAAGTACACCACCGAGCCCGTGAAGTCGCAATTCGGCTTCCACATCATTGAGCTGGAAGACGTGCGTTCGGCCCAGTTCCCTTCGTTTGAAGAAGTCAAGGCTCAGATCATTCAGCACCAGAACCAAGCCAAGGTGCAGAAGTTCCGCGAAGACCTGAAGACCAAGGCCAAGACCGACTACAAGTTCAGCGCGAACTGATGTCGAGCGGTCCGGCGTTCAGCTGGACCCTGCGGTCAACAGGGCGGCATTGCCTCCCGCAGCCGTCGTGTTGACCGACACCACCTGCTCGGAAATGAAGCGCAGCAGGTAATGTGGACCACCGGCCTTGGGCCCGGTGCCGCTCCACCCTGATCCGCCAAAGGGCTGCACGCCGACCACGGCGCCGGTCATTCCCCGATTCACGTACACATTGCCTGCGCGCGATTGCCTGGCCAGTTGATCGGCACGCTCGTCCATGCGCGTGTGGATGCCAAACGTCAGGCCAAAGCCGCTTGCGTTGATCTGGGCCATCAGGCTGTCCAGATCGGGCGCGGCCGTGCCCGGGCCCCAGCGAACCACGTGCAAGATGGGGCCAAAGTGTTCCGCCTTCAGTTGGTCCACACGGCTCAGTGTGTAAGCACAAGGCGAAATGTAGGTTTCCGAGTCACCTGCGGGTATGGCCGCATGGGCGATCTGATGCACGCCGCTGTTCGGGTCTCGGGCGAGCTGATTGAGTTCATCCAGATGCGCCTGCAAACGGGCTTGCGCCGCCTGATCAATGACCGGGCCCACGTCGGTGTACCAATCACAGGCCGGGCCCACATGGAGGGTGGCGACAGCACCGGCCAGCAGTTGCTCTACCGTGTCGGCAATGGCCTCGTGCACGCACAGCAGTCGCAAGGCCGAGCAGCGCTGGCCTGCGCTGCCGAAGGCGCTTGAAAGGACTGTGTCGATGACCTGTTCCGGCAAGGCGGTGCTGTCCACCACCATGGCATTGAGCCCGCCGGTTTCCGCAATCAGGGGCACGATGGGACGGTCAGCCAAGGCCAGTTGGCGTTGAATGCGTTTGGCGGTGGCCACCGAGCCGGTGAAGGCCACGCCAGCGCAGTGGGGGCTGTCGAGCAAGGCGGCGCCGGCTTCGGCACCCGTGCCCACCACAGCCTGTACCGCGTGGGCAGGCACACCGCAAGCGTGCAACAGCCTGACGAAACGCAGGCCGATACGAGGGGTAGCCTCGGCAGGCTTGGCGGCGACCGTGTTGCCAGCCACCAGCGCAGCCATCACCTGCCCACCAAATATGGCCAGAGGGAAATTCCACGGCGCAATGCAAACGAACACCCCTCGGCCGCGTGCGTGCCAGGTGTTGCGCTCGCCTGTGGGGCCGGGCAAGCCGGTGTCCGTCAGGCTTAAACGGGCCTGTTGAGCGTAGTAGCGGGCGTAGTCAATGGTTTCGCGCACTTCGGCCAGGGCGTCTGCGGCTGTCTTTTTGCCTTCGATCATCAGGTCGGCCATCCATGACACCAGGTCTTGTTCCATGGCCTGGGCCGTGCGCTCCAGAGCCAGGCATCGAGACTCTAGAGGGGTGGACTCCCACTGCGGCCACGCAGCGTGAAGGTCGACCATGGCTGCTAAGGCCTGCAAATGGGTGGCAATGTGCGGTGGGTGGCTGGCGCCCAGGGCACGGTGGTGGTTCAGTGCCTGTTCAACCGCTGCCCGGTGGAGGTGGGTGCTCAAGTCGAGGCCGGTGGCGTTGTTGCGCGAGGGGCCGTAAAGGTGGTGAGGATGGGCGATGGGGCTGGGCTGGGCCTGCTTGTGCTGGTGAGCCATGTGCGAGGGCGACATCAGCAGCATGTCGATGGACACAGCTGGGTCCGCCAACTGATGCACGAATGAGGCGTTGGCGCCGTTTTCCAGCAACCTGCGAACCAGGTAGGCCAACAGGTCACGGTGAGCGCCAACGGGGGCGTAGACCCGCAGGGCAGGCGGGTTGGCCTCGTTGTGGCGCATGGCCTGGTAAATGCGTTCGCCCATGCCATGCAAGCGTTGGAATTCGAAGGCTTGGGGGGGCACGCCGGCTTGTTCGCTCAGGTGTAGTACCGCGCCCATGGTGGCGGCGTTGTGCGTGGCAAATTGCGGGTAAATGATGTCGGTGTGCGCCAGCAACTGATGGGCGCATGCGAGGTATGACAGGTCGGTGTGGGCCTTGTGGGTGAACACCGGGAAACCGGGCAGGCCCAACTCTTGGGCGCGTTTGATTTCGGCATCCCAGTAGGCGCCTTTGACCAGGCGAACGGTGAGCCGCCGGTGATGGCGCTGCGCCAAGTGCACCACCGACTGAATCATGGCGCTGGCTCGCAGTTGGTAGGCCTGAATGGCCAGCCCAAGGCCGGGCCAGTCGAGCAAGGTGCCATCGTGTTCCAGCGAGGTGACCAGCGAACTCAGCACGGCCAGCTGCAATTCCAGACGGTGCGATTCTTCAGCATCGATGGTGAGCAGGATGTTGTGTCGAGCCGCTTCGGTGACCAGGGGCAGCAGGCGCGGCATCAACTCTTGCAGAACCTGATGCCGACGGGGGGCTTCGAAGCGTGGGTGCAGCGCCGACAGTTTGATGGACAAACCTGGGCGGTCGCGCAAGTTTTGGGCGCCCAAGGTGGACCAGCTGGCCTGGCCAATTTGCTTCAGCGCGTCTTGATAGGCCTGGAGGTAACGGTCGGCATCGGCCCAGGTGCGGGCGCCTTCGCCCAGCATGTCGAAACTCCAGGTGGTGAGGTGGCCGGCTTCGTCATCGGCACGAGATTGTTTCAAGGCCAGGTCGGTCGCTTCCTCAATGCTCTGCCCCAAAACGAACTGCTGCCCCAGCGTCTGCAAGGCGTGCAGGGTGGCTGACACCACGGTTCGCTGGCTCAGACGCTGCAGGAACTGGCTCTGGTCTCCCTGCATGATCTGGCTGGCCAAGTGCAACAGGCGCGCGCTGAAGCCTTCCAGCAAAGGGTGGGGGGCATGGTTTGCATCGCTGGCGTGCTGGCTGAAGTCGGCTTGCTTGAGTTGATCCGACAGCAGCAGGGCCACCGTGTCAGGGTCGGGCACCCGTAGCAGGGCTTCGGCCAGTCGCATCAGGGCCAGGCCTTCCTGGCTTGACAGGGGAAAGGCCTGCAGCAGCGATTCCATGGCCCAGAAGGCGGGAGGGGACTGCCGTACCGCTTGCACCCAATGGGCGCATCGGGTTCGGATCAGCGGCCAATCGCCTTCATGCAGGCCTTGATGCAAGTTTTGTGCGGCCAGCCTGGCGACGACCTCGTCTTCGTCGTCCCACGGCAGGGGAAGGTGGTCGCTGTCATCAATCTGGTGGATTTCCGGGTGCGGCGCATTCACGGTGGGCTCCAGTCAGTGACTGAAGACAGCCTAGCGCCTTGTGGCGGCCAAGTCCACCAGAGAAATGCGGGGCCGGAGCGCCAGACCGTGTAAAGGCACCGGGCAAGGGGTGCTGTCTGGCGCGTCTGGCGATCTGGCCGGGGTCAGCGCTTCTTGAACACCAGATCCCACACGCCGTGGCCCAGTTTCAGTCCGCGGTTTTCGAACTTGGTCAGGGGGCGGTAGGCGGGCTTTTCGGCGAAACCAGTGGCCGTGTTGACCAGATCGGGGTTGGCGCCGAGCACTTCCAGAATCTGGTGTGCGTAGGGCTCCCAATCGGTGGCGCAGTGGATGTAGCCGCCTGGGGCCAGCCGGGTGATCAGTTTGGCCACAAGCGGGGCCTGGATCAGTCGGCGCTTGTTGTGGCGCTTCTTGTGCCAGGGGTCAGGAAAGAAAATGTGCACCCCAGCCAGAGAGTTGGGGGCAATCATGTGCTCCAGAACCTCCACGGCGTCGTGCTGAACGATGCGCAGGTTGGTCAGGCCCTTTTCGCCGATGTGCTTGAGCAAGGCCCCCACGCCGGGTTCGTGTACCTCGCAGCCGATGAAATCGGTGTCGGGCAGGGTTTGGGCGATTTTGGCCGTGGCATCGCCCATGCCGAAGCCGATTTCGAGCACCACGGAGGCCTGGCGACCAAACACCGCTTGGGTGTCGAGTACCAAGTCTTGGTAGGGCAGGCGGAAGCGCGGGCCAAGTTCTGCCAGGGCGCGTGCCTGACCTTCGGTGGTGCGCCCGGCGCGCATCACATAGCTGCGAATGGCGCGGGGGTGTTCGGGGAGGCCGGTTTCGCCAGGGGCGGCTTCGCCGGGCAGGGATGGGTCAATGGGTGCTGGGGTCGACATGGGGGGAGATTGTCTCATCAGGTGCCCCCTTGCTTGAAGGGGCGGGAAGGGTCAACCCTAGGCATTAGCGGTGTCGCGCAGCGTTGGGTGTGGGCATGATGTCACCAAACCCAGAATTGAGCGGCTGGAACACGTTACAATGCGCAGCGATCGAGTTCAAGACCTACTCGGTCCACCCTCTGAGCGGGTGTAGTTCAATGGTAGAACGCCAGCTTCCCAAGCTTGATACGTGGGTTCGATTCCCATCACCCGCTCCACAGTTTCCCCCAGGCTTCAGGGTTGAAGCCGAACGATTGGGGGACTGCAGAGCGCCATTTGAGATTGCATACAGATCATGGCCTCGCTGAACTTTTCTTCTGCTTATTTCAAAGTCTCTGCCTTGGGTGGTGCGAGCTTGTTGCTGGCCGCCACACTCTCAGCATGTGGTGGTGGCGGTGGCGACAAGGAGCCCGCGGCGGCGCCAACCAACTATTCGGGGGTGGACGCCAGTGGGCGCGTGGCTTACACCTGGGGCTTCGATAACGGCGCCAATGTGGCGCCGGGTCGAACCTTCTTGCCTACACCTGGCGCCGAAGCGGTGCGCACGCTCACCACTTGCATCAGCACATCGACCACCTGCCAGGTGCAGGAAGTGGCCGGCAAGGTCGGAACGGCCTTGCATTTCGATCCGTCGGTTGAACAGAGCTATGCCTGGCTCGCAGGTGGTTCGTCCACCAGCATTTGTTCTGGCAATGTGCTGCAGTTCAACCCATTCGGCTATTTCAATGCCGCTGGCCGTGCCGATTCGCGCATGACCGTGGCCATGTGGGTGCGTGCGGACAAGATCGATGCCACCTCGGTGTACCACCTGTTCGGTACGCAAGAACCCCCCGCAGAGGGCCGCGATGGTTCATTCCATGTGCGCCTGATCGATGGCAAGCCCACCTTGTCGATGTACCCCGACAGTGCATTTGGCTGGGACCCTGACTTTGTGGTGCAGGCGCCTAGTGCCATTTCGGCGGGTGAATGGCATCACATCGCGGTTACCTACAACGACATCCACGCCATGGTCTATGTGGATGGCTTGGTCGTGGCGCAAGCCGATCGCCAGCAGCCTGACGACAAGGTCAAGCGCTCGGCCATCAACGAGTCGTGTCTGCCCTATTTCCTGGGGGGCATCACCACCTATGGCTTCACTTCGGGTACCACCGCTGCCCTGAAGTCGAAGACTGGGCAGGGCTATGTTTTCCCCGGTGCGATTGACGAGCTGGTGTTCAGCAACCGCACGTTCGACGGCAACGAAATCCTGAAGCTGGCGGGCAAAGGGGGCTGAGGCCCCCGGCTTTTGGGCGTCAGAGGAACAAGGCAGCCAGCAAACCACCGATCAGCACCCATTTGCCGACGTAGTAGGCCGTGCGGTTGGTTTGCTTCAGGGCCTTGGCCTTCAGGCGCACGGCATAGAAATAGCCAAACAGCTTGTTGAGTGCGCCAATGCGCTCGCCTTCCACGTTCTGGGTGGCCGAAGCGGTCATCACCAGTCGGGCGAAGACGTGGTTGATCCACCGCACCACGGGGGTGTAGACCGGGCGCTCTACATCGGCAAACAAGATGATGCGAGGTTGCTGGGTGGCGTTTTCGGCGTGGTGGATGTAGGTTTCGTCAAACATCACCACTTCGCCGTCTTTCCAGTGGTAGCGCTGACCATCGACTTCGATGTAGCAGGCCGGGCTGTTCGGGGTGATCAGGCCCAGGTGGTAGCGCAGCGAGCCGGCATACGGGTCGCGGTGGCGAACCAGGGTGGCACCGGGCGGCAACGAGGCAAACATGGCGGCTTTGATGCCGGGAATCTGGTTCAGCAGGGCCACGGTTTTCGGGCACATCTGCTGGGCCGAGGGCATGTCGGTGCCATACCACTTGAGGTAAAAGCGCTTCCAGCCGGTGCGGAAAAACGAGTTGAAGCCCATGTCGGTGTAGCCATCGGCGGCCTTGATGCGGCCGTGGCCATCTAGTTGCAAGGCTTCTTCGCGAATGGTTTGCCAGTTTTCCTGCAGCACTTTCAGCTCGGGAAAGTCTTTGGGGTTCAGGTAGGGCTGGCTGCCCACCTTCGAAAACAACACCATCAGGGAGTTGAAAGGGGCAATCAGCACCGTGAAGTCGGTCAGCGCGCGCACCCAGCCAAAGCGCACTTTGCCCCGCAGGTGGGCGTGCAATGCCGATGCAATGAAAACAAGCAGCACCCAATGGCGCGTTTCCAGGTGGGGCAGGGCAGAAAGCCAGTTCATATTGGGTACGCAGATCAGGGCATCACAGAGGCATCAATGATAGAGCCCAATCCTATAATCGCAGGCTTCGCCTGACGCGTTGTGCGTCGAGCCCCAGTTTCGGAACACATTCATGAAAGCCGCAGACATCCGCAAGACCTTCCTGGAATTCTTCCAGTCCAAGGGCCACACCATCGTGGCGTCCAGCCCCGTGGTGCCGGGCGACGACCCCACGCTGCTGTTCACCAACGCGGGCATGAACCAGTTCAAAGATGTGTTCCTGGGCTTTGATAAGCGCCCCTACAGCCGCGCCACCACCTCGCAAAAGTGCATCCGTGCTGGCGGCAAGCACAACGACCTGGACAACGTGGGCTACACCGCGCGTCACCACACCTTCTTCGAAATGCTGGGTAACTTCAGCTTCGGTGACTATTTCAAGCACGACGCCATCCAGTACGCCTGGGAATTGCTGACCACCCAGTTCAAGCTGCCCAAGGAAAAGTTGTGGGTCACCGTCTATTCCGAGGACGACGAGGCTTACGAAATCTGGAACAAGGTGGTGGGCGTGCCCGCTGAGCGCATCGTGCGCATTGGCGACAACAAGGG
>CAYVOP010000071.1:0-17036 GCA_964453105.1 uncultured Aquabacterium sp.
TTGACCTTGCCGTTGTTCAGGGTCAGGGTGGCAATGCCGTCTTGCAGTTGATAGGAAACCAGGTCGCTCATGGGGGTCTCGTAATGGATCGGTGATGAGCGCCGATTATGCCGGTCGAAGGGCCTTGTGGAGGGGGGACAGGCTGTCACATTCCTGTCCGAATGCGTCACTAATGTCGTCATCTGGACAAAACATCAACTGCACATTTGTGCAGCAATGAGCAAACGGGGATTTTCGCGATGACAGTCACCTCAGCGGCCTTCCGTGCCGACCAGGCGCCATACCTGCATGGCTACAGCCCAACGCCTGTGGGCGACCTTTTGCGTTTCATCCAGGGTGGGGGCGACGTCAGCGACCTGACGGGTGACTTTGTGGTGGTCAACCCTTCGCCGGTGGACGGCTTTGCGGTGTCCTCGTTTCTGTCGGCACTGCCTTACTACTATGCCTTGTCGGCGCAGGGGCACTTGGTCACCGGGGCCAACGCCTTTGAGGTGGCGGCCCGTGCCGGCCTGGCTTGGCGGTGGAACGAACGCACCATTCGCAGCCTGGCGCTGTATGGCCATTCGATCAACGACGACACCTTGTGCGAAGGGGTGTACCGCTTGCCACCGGCTACACGCGTGTCGGTGAAAAACGGGGCGCTGAAGCTCGAAGCCTTGCCGGTTCGCCGATTTCTGTGGGACGAGGACACCACGCAAGAGCGAGCCTTTGGTTTGCTCAAGCGCAGCTTCGAGGGCTGTGTGGGGGGCGCAGCCAGCGAGGTTCATCTGTCCCTGTCTGCGGGGTATGACAGCCGCTTGCTGTTGGCCCTGTGCCTGGACCGAGGCATCAAGCCTCAGGTCTCGGTCATGGGCTATGACAACAGCACCGACGTCATCATGGCTCGCGCCATTTGTCAGCGCGTGGGCTTGCGCTTGCAGGTCATTGCCTTGGACCCCACCGACTACCTGCGCCACGGTGCCCGGATTGCGGCCACCACCTCGGGCGTGAAAACCGCGGTGAACTGGCACACCTACCTGTATCACCTGGGCAAAGACTTTTCGCGTGGCGTGCACCTGGTCGGCAGCAATGGCGAGTTCGCCCGCAGCTTCTTTTTCGACAAGCCGCGCTTCGATCCGCTGGCCAAGCATGCGCCCGCCGTGGGCATGAACGCCTATTGGTTTGCCCGTTGCGCGCGGCGGATGATGAAGTTCTCGCGACTCAATCCGATTGTGGGCCGCAACCCCTTGCCTGTGCTGGGGTTGGCTCAGCGTGCCAGCGTGGGTCGCCAATGGACCGCGAGCCGTTTTCTGCCAGCGCTCGATGCCTTCTATGCCGAGCAACGCGTGCGCCATTTCATCGGGGGCGGCTTGGCTTGCTATGCCGCGCACGGCTCGCCGCGCTCGCCGTTTCTGGATGCCCCTTGGATGCGCGCCATCGCTGCCATGGGGCGCCGCTTCAAGCAGGGCAACCGCTTTCATGCCGATTCGACCGAACGGCTCTGGGCCCCATTGGCCGAGTTCACCTACAACCGCTTGCCCGACCAGACCCAGGGCGAGTCGTACCACCCCTTTGCCCCCTTGGTGAAGAGTGATGAAGTCACCGAGTTGCTGGTGGAGTCGTCCTACCTGGATGGGTGGACCTCGCGAGCCGATCGCGTGGCCCTGCTGATCGATGCCCAGTGCGACCAGGTCGAAGAACGCAACCTGTGGCTGACCCTGCACTTCGCCGCCACCGCGCAGCGCAGTGTGCAGGCTGCTGTGGAGCAAGGGATCGACACCCAGCCCTCTTTGGATTGGCGCGGGGCCGCATGACTACGCCGTCCGGAGGATGGTTTTTCGCTATGTAGTCCAGTATATTCCGCGTGGTTGCCATGGGGTTGCGCGGAGTTGAGATCTTGTTGGAGTCAGCCTGGCCAGCACTGGCCTTGTCCTTGAAAGTGGCATGTTGGGCCACGGCCATCACTGGCGTGGTGGGCATTGGCCTGGGCTACCTGCTGGCGCGCAGCCGTTTCGTAGGGCGCGACCTGTTGGACACCTTGCTGACCCTGCCCATGGTGTTGCCTCCCACGGTGGTGGGCTACTACCTGCTGGTTTTGCTGGGCCGCAAGGGGGCGTTGGGCCATTGGTTGGAGCAGAGCTGGGGAATGAACCTCATTTTCACCTGGCAGGGGGCGGTCATTGCGGCATCGGTGGTGGCCTTGCCCTTGATTGTCAAACCCGCCCGGGCGGCGTTCGAGGCAGTAGACGACCAACTCGAAGACGCGGCCCGTGTGCTGGGCTTGTCTGCCATGGCCGTGTTCTGCCGGGTGACTTTGCCCTTGGCTTGGCGCGGCATCCTCGCTGGTATCTTGCTGGGGTTCGCGCGCTCGCTCGGCGAATTCGGTGCCACGCTGATGGTGGCGGGCAGCATTCCGGGTCGCACCCAAACCCTGTCGGTGGCTGTGTATGAGGCCGTGCAGGCAGGGGACGATGGGCTGGCCAACACCTTGGTGCTGATCATCTCGACGGTGTGTGTGCTGGTCTTGCTGATGGCCAACCGCTTGGCCCCGGGGCATCAGGCGTATCAACGGGGGCGGTCATGAGCCATGTGTCGCCGCTGCTTGATGTCCAGATCCAGAAAACACTGCGCTCCGATCAGCGCGAGTTTGCGTTGGACATCCAACTCCAGTCAGACGCGCGTCGCGTGGTCATTCATGGCCCATCCGGTGCGGGCAAGAGCGCCACGCTCAAGCTCATCGCCGGGCTCGATCACCCGGACTCGGGCTCGATCTCGGTGGGGGGGCAGCGCTGGTTCGATGCCGCCAGCCAAACCAGGCTGCCTCCGCAAAGTCGCCAGGTGGGCTATCTGTTTCAAGACTATGCCTTGTTCCCACATCTCACCGTGCGGCAGAACATTGCCTTTGGCTTGACTCGGCGTTGGTTCAACCCAGGCCGCCTGTTCCAGCACCAGCAGGTGGACTATTGGATCGATGCGTTGGGCTTGGGCGGCTTGGGGCACCAACTTCCCGCCATGCTGTCTGGTGGACAACGCCAGCGCACGGCTTTGGCTCGAACCTTGATCACCCAACCGCGCCTGTTGCTGCTGGACGAACCGTTTGCTGCGCTTGATCTGGCCTTGCGTGAGCAACTTCGGCAAGAGCTCGACCGCTTGCTGCGACAGTTGGGCGTGCCATTGATCCTCATCACCCATGACCCGGACGACATTCGCGCCTTTGGGGATGAGGTGTTCCACATGAAAGACGGCCGCTTGTCAGCGGCTTGAGCAGGAGCCTCGATGAACGACCCTGACAGCTCACTGGTATTGCAAGGCTCGGTCTGGTGGGCCGTGGGGGGCGAAAACCTCGGGGGCCCCGCCCGCATGAACCTGCTGGCCCAGATCGCCGAAACCGGGTCCATCACCCATGCTGCCAAGGCGGTGGGCATGAGCTACAAGGGCGCGTGGGACGCCATCGACACCATGAACAACCTGGCGGGCGAACCCCTGGTCGAACGCATGGCTGGTGGCAAAGGTGGTGGCGGCACCCGATTGACTGAACGCGGCCGGCAACTGGTTCAGAACTACCGCGTCATCGAGCAGGCGCACAGGCAATTCGTGGCGCAAATCAGCCAGCACTTGAGCAACACCCGCGAAGCCTCGAATGGCCAGCTCAGCGAAGACTACCGTTTGATCAGGAACATGGGCATGAAGACCAGCGCACGCAATCAGTATCTGGGCACGGTGACCGCGATCAAGGCTGGAGCCGTCAACGACGAAGTCGAACTCACGTTGGGCTCTGGGGCCAAGCTGGTGGCCATCGTCACACACGAAAGCGCGCAAACCCTGGGGTTGGGAGTGGGGGCACAGGCCTTTGCGCTGGTCAAGTCTTCGTCCATTGTGGTGGCGACCGACCTGCAGGGCGCCAAGTTCTCCACGCGCAACGCGCTCAGCGGCACGGTGTCTCGTGTGTTGGCGGGGGGCGTCAACACCGAAGTGGTCATCGACCTGGGCCACGGGTTGAGTGTGGCTGCCGTGGTCACGAACGAGAGTGCCCAACAGCTGTCGCTGGCCGAAGGCCACGCCGCCACGGCCTTGTTCAAGGCTTCCAGCGTGATTTTGGGCATTCCCGCCTGACTAGCCTGACCACCCTATGAGCGCGTCCATGTACATGAACGACATTGACTTTGCCGAACTGTATCGGCAGCACATGGCTGCCGTTGGACGCCCCAAAACGCCCGAGATGTGGAATGCGCGGGCCGCGAAGCTGGGGGCGGAGACGCAGTTGGGGTATTACGGACAGGAGTTGATTCGCAGGATGGACCTAAGCGAATGCCAATCTGTTCTGGACGTAGGCTGCGGGGCCGGGTCGATCACTTTGGAATTGGCCCGCCATGTGCCGCACGTGCATGGCATGGATTTCAGCCCCGGCATGCTGGGATGCCTGCAAAAGGTGGCCCAAACCACTGGGCAAACCAATCTCAGCACCCAACTCAAATCGTGGGACGACGACTGGCATGACGTTCCTGTATGCGACGTGGTGCTGGCCTCGCGCTCAACCGCGGTGATGGACATGGCCGCGGCGCTGCAGAAGTTGCATCGCCATGCACGCCAGCGCGTGTACCTCACCAGCCTGGTCGGGGGCGAATTTGCCGAAGCCAGGTTGCTGGGTATTTTGGGGCGGGGGCACCGGGCGCCGCTGCCTGACTACCTCTACATCATCCAAATCCTGGCGCAAATGGGTTGCCAACCTGAGTTGAGCTACATCGACTGCGCTAGTCCGTACAGCGAAGCAAGCAGCATCGAGGCCTTTCTGGCTGGGGTTGAATCTGGCTTGGGGCCTCTGAGCCTTGACGAGTGCCAGCGTCTGAGTGATTGGATGAGCCAAATGGGCTCGATCGAACGCGTCAACGCCGCGCTGTCGCACCGCTGGGCTTTGATCAGTTGGCACGTCATTTGAATTTCGTTTCAAATTTCGCTTGACATTAAAGTTGACTTTAAAGTTAACGTTTGGGCATCGTCAACCGAGGTCCAAACATGAAGGTATTTGCAGCACTTCCCCTTCCTAACGGTTCCATCATTGCGAACCGCATCGCCAAGGCGGCCATGGAAGAAAGCATGGCCGATGGCGACCAGGCCCCGTCCGAGGCCTTGATGGCGCTGTACCAGGCCTGGGCCCGTGGCGGCGCCGGCTTGCTGATTTCCGGCAACGTGATGGTCGATGGCCGCGCCATGACTGGGCCGGGGGGCGTGGTGCTGGAAGACGCCTCGCAACTCGACAAATTCAAGCGCTGGGCGCAGGCGGGCCGGGCCCATGGTGCCCAGTTCTGGATGCAGATCAACCACCCAGGCCGCCAGATGCCGGGCAACCTGGGGCAGCCTACCTGGGCGCCTTCCGCCGTTGAATTGAACCTGGGCAAGCTGACCAAGCACTTCAACCCACCGCAGGCCATGACCCAAGAGGTCATTGAAGACGTGATTCGTCGCTTTGCGCGCACCGCCCAGCTGGCCGAACAAGCGGGCTTCTCCGGGGTGGAAATTCACGCCGCTCACGGCTACCTGCTGAGCCAATTCCTCTCCCCCTTGAGCAACCAGCGTACCGATGCCTGGGGCGGCTCGCTTGAGAACCGCGCCCGTTTGCTGCTGGAAATCGTGAAGGCCGTGCGTGCCAAGGTGGCGCCCGGCTTTGCGGTGGCCGTGAAGCTGAACTCGGCCGACTTCCAGCGCGGTGGCTTCAGTGCCGACGATGCCCGCCAGGTCGTGATGATGCTCAACGCACTGGACGTGGACCTGGTGGAGTTGTCTGGTGGCAGCTACGAAGCACCCGCCATGCAAGGCGAGGCCCGAGACGGCCGCACCTTGGCTCGCGAAGCCTATTTCGTGGAGTTCGCCCGCGACATCCGTACAGTGGCCAAGATGCCGATCATGGTGACCGGCGGCGTGCGCCGCTTGCCCGTGGCCGAACAGGTGGTCAGCAGTGGGGTAGACATGGTGGGCATGGGAACCGCGCTCGCCCTCGACCCCAACCTACCGCGTGACTGGCTTGCGGGCAAAGACCGAGCGCCTGTGCTGCGCCCGATTGAGTGGAAGAACAAGCCTTTGGCTTCCTTGGCGAACTTGGCTGCGGTCCGGTTTCAGATGAACAAGCTCAGCCAAGGCAAGCGCACCGCCCCTGGTGTGTCGCCCCTGCGTGCCCTGATCGGGCAGCAACTGGCCGATGCCTGCCGTGTGCGCCAGTACCGCAAGTGGGCAGCCCTGCGGGCCCAAGCGTGAGCAGTGCCGCGTGCTCACCCATCGGGTAGACCATGTCCAGTGACGTCTGGGGCTATGAACTCAAGCTGCCGGTGAACGTCGAACTGGCTCGGGTGGGCGACGAGGTGGGCTACCACCTATCCTTTCCCCGGATCGCAAAGTCAAGACCTGCACACCGCTCCGGGTCACGGCCACGGTGTGTTCAAACTGTGCAGACAGTCGCCCATCGCACGTGACGACGGTCCAGCCGTCTGCTTGGGTTTGAACCGAAGCTCGCCCCTGGTTGATCATGGGCTCGATGGTGAATACCATGCCTTCGCACAACACCAACCCCGTCTGCGGCTTGCCCCAATGCAGCACTTGCGGCTCCTCGTGCATTTCACGCCCGATGCCGTGCCCGCAATATTCCTTGACGATCGAATAGCCGTTTCTGCGTGCGTGCCGCTCGATGGCGTGCCCCACATCGCCAAGTCGGGCGCCGGGGCGAACTGCCTTGATCCCTTTCCACATCGCTTCGTAAGTCACTTGCACGAGCTGTTTGGCCAGTGGTGACACCTCGCCCACCAGGTAGGTTTTGCTGGAATCGGCGATGTAGCCGTTTTTCTCCAGCGTGACGTCGAAGTTGACGATGTCCCCACTTTGTAAGATATCGGTCGTGGACGGCACCCCGTGGCACACAACCTGGTTGCGTGACGCGTTGAGCGCGTAGGCGTAGCCGTATTGCCCCTTGCTGGCCGGACGTGCCTGTAGGTCGTTGACGATGAAGTCATCGACCAGATCATTGACTTGCATGGTCGACATGCCGATCAGGTCCAGTTGATCCAGGCGATCAAACACGTTCGCCAGCAAGCGACCCGACTCCGCCATTAAGGCGATTTCTTCGGGTCGCTTGGTCACGCCAAAGCCACCTTGAATGCATGCGCCGCGACGCCCGCGTTTTTCAGCTCACGGGTCACGATCTCATTGAAGCTCAGCGTCGGATTCATTTCGCACAACATGCCAACCTTGATCCAAAAGGCCGCTTGCGCGTTGATCGACCGGCACGAGACTGCACTGGCCTTGCGGATCTGATCGTGCAGGTTGTCGTCGATGTTCACGATGCCCATGTTGCTCCTGATATATGAAATATATACGAATCATATATCCGGGTCGCTTGACAGGGCAAGCGCTTCACGACCTTCGGTACTTAGGCTTGCGAATATCAGCCACAACAGGTGAGTTGGTGTGTGGGGGTCGAAACAAACGGTCAAGCCCCTCCTGCCGCCAGACATTCCCTCGCTTCATCGCTCGCCCCCCACATCGAATCTCGACCTGTCATAGTTCGCCTTTTCCTCGGCGGTGAGGGGCACTGGGTGCCCTGGTTGTCCATTCAAGAGGTGCCCACATTGACAGCGTCAGACCCCAAGCACTACCTTCCGGTTTTGCAAAAGAGCCTGTGGTTCAGTGGCCTGCCGCCTCTGGCGTCGCAACGGCTGCTGAGCGAATCGACGGTTTTGCATCTGTGTGCGGGGCAGCAGTTGTTCTTGCGGGGCGATAGCTTCGACGGCATTTACGGCGTGGTCGACGGGGGGCTGCGCCTCACGGGCATTGCCCCAGATGGGCAAGAGAACCTGTTCAGCGTGATTTCGCCGCCCACCTGGTTTGGCGAAATCGCCTTTTTCGATGGGCTCCCCCGCACGCACGACGCGCAAGCTGTAGGGCCCACGGTGCTGCTGCATGTGTCGCCTGCACGGCTGAACAGTTTGGTCAGCGAAGATCTGCAGTGGGCCTACCGGTTGGCGGTGTTGATGGCCCAGAAAACCCGGCTGCTGTTCTTTGCGCTAGAGGCCAGTTCCAGGCTGGACAGGCAAGCCAAACTGGCCCGGGCCATTGTGATGACGATTACGCAGGGCTGGGCTTCGGTGCCCGATCTGGGTAGTAGCAGCATTCCGCTCAACCAAGGTTCGTTGGCCGAGATGTTGGGCATGACCCGGCAAACAGTGGCCTCTGGTTTGAAAGCGCTACAAGACCAGGACATTTTGCGCCTGGGCTACCGCCGGGTGGCGGTCATCGACTGGCCTCGTTTGTGTCAGGCCGCCCAGATTGATGGCGAATACCCACCGAATTCCGTTCACAACGACAACGGAAAAAAGCAGGTTGATTGAGGTCTCGCAACACCTGATCCCCCGTGAATGAGGGGTGTGTGCAGGTCTTGTCTTATCGCTAACCCGGGCATTGTTAATTGCCTAACGATGTCGCTTTCCTCGCGTGGCCACCATCCGCTTCGGCCACGAGTCATGCCTCATTCAACGCATGGCGCATGGGCTTTTCACAATCCCATTTGACCGAGGAAGCAAGCAATGAAAAACGGAAACAAATTGGCCGCAGCGGGCCGTATTGCCCTGGCCTGTGCTGCGTTGTTCGTGGGCGCCGCATCAAGCTCTGCATGGGCTCAAGCCAGCAAGAAGGTCCTGGTGGTGGGGGACTCCGCAGGGGGCACTTTGAGCTTTGTGGACGAAGCCACGCTGACCAAGCTGGGTTACGTTAATGCCATTCCTGACCTCAAAGAGCGTTTGGCTGAAATGGATATCATCCGCCGCGCCACCTACGAGGTGGCCAAGTCCACCAAGGGCGGCGACCGCTTTGTGGACGACATTGCCGTGTCGCTCGATGGCAAGACGGTCTACATCTCGCGCTCCAATCTGTCTGACGTGGTGGCCATTGACCTCAGTTCGCCTGAGCACCGCATCCTCTGGCGCTTTGCCATTCCGGGCATCAACGCCGACCACATGGGCTTCAGCCCAGACGGCAAGCACATTGCCGTGTCGGCCACCAGCGACGGCCACTTCTTCGTGATCGACACTGCTACCGGCAAGCAAGTCACCAAGGTGCCCACGGGCAGCTTCCCGCATCAAAACGATTACTCGCCTGATGGCAAGTACATCTACAACACCAGCATTGGCATCATCCCGCTGCCTTATGCCCTGAACGGCATCAAGGGCAAGAAGCAGATGACCGTGGTCGACGCCAAGACCTTTGAAGTCGTCAACAAGTGGACCTTGCCCTTCGGCATTCGCCCCAACGTGGTGACCCGCGATGGCAAGACCACCTACGTGCAGATGTCGTATCTGAACGGCTATGCCAAGGTCGACATGGCCACAGGCAAGGTGCTCAAGCAGGTCGAAATTCCCATGAGCGACTACGCCAAGGAACACTTCAAGACCAAGGACGACTATCCGCTGAACTCGGCCTTCCACGGCATGGCCATCAACGGCGCCGAGACCAAGCTGTGCATGGCCGGCACCATTGACAACTACATCGTCATTGCCTCCGTGCCTGCGATGACAACCGACCGCATCCTGCCCTCGGGCTCCAAGCCCTACTGGGTCAGCACCAGTTCCGATGGCAAGCGCTGCTACGTGTCTAACAGCGAAAGCAACGACCTGTCGGTGGTCGACTTCGAATCGGCCACCGAAGTGGCGCGCGTGCCAGTGGGCAAGTACCCACAGCGCAGCCGCCTGGCCACCGTGCCAGCTGCCGTCATCGACAACTTGAAGAACTGATCGCGATGTGGGTGTACTGCAGGCACGCGCTTCTCGCTGTCGGTGCGACCCTTGCCTTGGCGGGGTCTGGTTGGGCGCTTGAATCCAAGGCGCAGTGGCAGGTGGGTGAATTCGAAGTATTTGCCTTGCCTGACACGCGCTTGCCCCAACCTGACCCCACTCAGCAAAGTGGGGTGGCCTATGCCATTCGCAAAGGCCGCACTGTGGTGTTGATCAATGCGGGGCGGGGCGCCAGGCAAGGGCATGACCTGGGCCTGGTCGCTGAAAACCTGAAGTCTGTCGGCATTGCGCCAGATGAGGTGTCTGCGGTGTTTCTGACCAGCATGCACGCCGACCTGGTGGGCGGGCTGCTGGCACCCAACGCACAACGCCAGTACAAGAATGCACAGCTGTTTGCATCGGCTGCGGCCATGCAATATTGGTTGGCTGACTACAGCTATGTGCAGGCCCCTGATGACCAGAAGGTGGCGTTTGCCACCACCATCACCAGCGTGATGCCCTATGTGCAAGCTGGCAAGTTGCATGCGGTAGATGAGGGTATTTCGCTCGTGCCCGGCTTGAAGGTTCTGCCCCTGTCTGGGCCGACACCGGGCTGTGTGGGCTACCTGATCGAATCGGGCGGGCAGAAACTGTTGATTCCACAAGGTACGCCATGATCAAGATTCATTCCACACCCTTGGTTCATCGGTGGCTTTATGTCATGGCCGCTGGTCTGGTGGCTGTGTACATCGGGCATCTGTTCTACGAATCCGAGCGTGGCCCCGCAGCACCAGCCGCTAATCGCCAAGACGGGTTTGGGCAACTCATTCATGGCGATGCCAGCCCGGGAGCCACAGCAGCCGCCATCCGATCAAGCGAAGCGGCGGGGCAGGGGGGCGTTCACATTGAGGGGGCTGAGCACACCAGCTCTGCGCTCGACACCGGAATGGAAGACTGGCAAAAGCCCGAGAACGTGGCCCTGCGTGCCGAACTGCAGCGGTGGTACGACCACCGAGAAGAAACCTCTTTGGCGCAACGCCGGGCCGACGCCAGTGCGTTGATGGTGAAGGTCGAGGCCAGAGAGGCTGCGGGCAAGATCGGCCAGACCAGCGCGGCCTTGGCCAAGTTGATGTTGTTGCAGGGGGCCCCTAGCGACGATCCGCAACACGCGCTCCGCCTTCAACAGGTGATGGCGCAGCTATCGGGGCAGCTTTCGTTTGGGGAGTGACGGTGCTTGGCTCAGGCCGGATCTTTGCGTTTGACTGGGCGATCCTCAGCTTCTGCCTGCACGTCATCGGGGTCTTCCGGCGTTGGAAAGAACCAGTCAAGTCGAATGTTTTCGCTTTGTGCATCTCGGAGGGTCCAGTTTCGTGAATCGCCACGCAGCTTGATGTATTTGGACCACCGTCTGGCAGATTCCACCGCTTGTTCAACCTTGGCCCGGTCAAGAAAATCTTCGATCGTACTCAGCAGTGGGTGATTGAACATGAGCCAGCGACCGGACTGTGTGTCGGGCTCCTTGAGTGCGTTGGCATAGTTTTCACGCCACCGACCGCTGTAGGGGTAAAACTGAAGCGTCTTGATGTGTCGCGCCATTGTCTCGCGGTCAACCTTGCGAGCCTTGCTTACGCAGGTTTCGTAGTAGTCCGTGAAGCGCTCTTCATTGCTTCGGTACCATGGGCCATCGCTTCTGTCGTCAATGAACCGAATGATTTCGTCCGTGGCAAAGTGCTTGTGCGCCATCCATTGCGAATACATGAACGAACAGATCCGCAGCTGATCCGTGGCCGAGGCCTTGGGTAAATAGTTCAGCATGATGCGGTTGCCCTGCTCGCTGTACTTCTGATCGCATACGGTCTGCAGGGACTGGTTCGGCTCCAGAGACTCACGCACCCTGTCAACTTCAGGGCACCCCATGGTCTGCAACACACCCTCCAGCAATTCAAAGCGGCCGCCGAATTTGCCTTTGCCTTCGCTGACCCAGTGGTTCATGCGCTGCCAATTCGGTGCAACAGAGGCCGCCAGAATCACATAGTCGGCTTCGGTCAAGTAGCCTTTTTTACTGGCAATTTCATAGAGACGGCTCTCGCGTTGCATGGACTCGGTCTGTGCAGCAAGAATCAACTTGCGAGTGATGTCATGCTGCTTGGACCAATAGGCCTGGGCTTCGCTTTGGCGTTGATAGTCACGCCAGAATTGTTCTGCCGCAGCCTTCTCTTTACGGGCCTTTTCGGCTTTCCCTTCTGGCGTGTTGGCATTGGCATCGGCGGCTTCGCGCTCACGCTGCAGTCGCTCGTTGCGTTGTTGCGCTTCCTGTCGAGCCTGCTCTTCGCGCAGCACCTCGTTCTGCCAGTGCTGCATGATGTAGTAACCGTTGTTGGCGTCGTATTTGCGCTCTAGGGCCGACTTGCCATTCTCGCAACGCAGTCGCTCTATGGCGGAGTTGTATTGGTAGCAGTCTTCTGCCCGCGCCGTCCCCATGGCCGCCAGCCATATAGCCAAACACGGTAGCCACCAGTGCCGTACAGCTTCTCGGTTCAATGCAGCTTTCACCCAAGACATGCGTTTATTCTCCCCTAAGCTCATGCAGTCTATGTCAATCGGCTGAACCAGCAACTCTTGCGCCATTGAGCGAGTGCGCCCTTGCGTTCAGATTCAGCCGTCGATTGGGGGCTGAGTCCATTTCTTCAGTATCTGTTCCAGCTCTTCAAGTCGGTATGGCTTGGACAAATGGCCGTCCATGCCAGCATCCAATGAACGCTGAACATCGTCGGCATACGCGCTGGCACTCAGCGCAATCACTGGCGTGCGTTTCAGACCACGATCAGCTTCCCGTTGCCTGATTTGGAGAGTGGTTTGATACCCGTCCAAAACAGGCATTTGGCCGTCCATCAGCACAAGATCAACTGTGGTGTGCGCCAAAGTCTCCAAGGCTGCAAGGCCGCTCTCCGCTTCAATCACCTTGGCGCCTAATCGTTTCAGCATTTCCGAAGCCAACAGCCGATTGACCGGCAAGTCATCCACGACCAAGACCGTCACATCTTTTGCCTCTGGCGTGACAAGCGGGGTGGCTGGTTGCGTGACAGGCTCTTCGCTGGTGACATCGAAGGTCACTTCGAAACTGAAACAAGAACCTTGCCCCTCATGGCTTTCGACCTTCAAGGTGGCGCCCATGGCCTCCACAATGCTGCGGCTGATGAACAGACCCAAACCCGTGCCTTCCACCTCCCGGGGCAACACGTCGGTGGACTGAACAAAGGGCGAGAACAAGCGATCCAACACGTCTTGACTCATGCCAATGCCCGTGTCGCTGATTTCAAAATAAACCTGAGCCTGATCCGCCGACAAGCGTGTCACACGGACCACCAATTGGACATATCCAACGTCTGTGAACTTGATCGAATTGCCCAGCAGGTTGAACAAAACTTGCTCAAGGCGCCGACGGTCTGACAGCACCCCGCGAGGCAGCTCCGCGTCAACCATCACGCGCAGATCAAGTCCACGCTGACCAGCGCCGGGCCTCAGCAAGCTCACCACCGAGTCAATGGATGCCGCCAACGAAACGGGCGTATGCGCCAACTGAATCTTGGCTTCTTGCGCTTTGGTGACGTCCAACACGTCATTCAACAAGGAAACCAGCAGCGTGCCAGACGATGCTGCGGTGTCGATCAACTGTCGGCTCTCAGTTGGCAGGGCATGGCCCTTCAGCAGCTCCAGTGAACCCATGACAGCGTGCATGGGTGTCCTCAACTCGTGGCTGATGACCGCCAAGAAGCGCGACTTGGCGCGATCGGCCGCATCGGCGCGAATGCGCTGCACGACCGCTTCACGCGTGGCATGGGCAAAGTCACTCGAAGAGCGATAGGCCACCCAACAGTAAAACGCCATCAATAAGACAATAGACGGCGAACTGACTTCAGGGCGCCACAGTGAAACTGCCGCCACAGAGACAACGTGCATCAGGCACAAGATGCCAAAAGCCCGCCTGACCAGCCCCATGAAGAAGGCCCCAATGGCCACCGAGCCGCAAATCAGGCACAAGTAGATCGTCCGTTCATCGCCAACCAGATCCGGAAAGATCGACAGGGTGGCACACACCCACATCAGCCCAGAAACAACGGTATTGGCTTCCAGCCGACGCGCGACCAGATCAAGTTGCTCGACCGTGGGGTGAGTTCGCCGTTCGTGCTGCACCGCCACGACGTAGCGCCAGACAGCGACCAACCAGCCAATCAAAAAAACAGCCATGGCTGCGAGCCGATTGCCGTGCGCCCACCCCAAATAAGCAATGTAGGTCGCAGCAATGCACATACCCGACACACTGCGCTTGGCATTGCGAGAGGCAATGCGGAGCAACTCGCTATATGCGCCGCTGTCAATGTCTTTGAGCAGGTCCATATTGGGGCTGGTTTTTCGAACAAGTCTACTCGGCCGCAGACCTGACGAGCGGGGCCAACCTGTTGTCGCCTAAAGAACCCGTAGCACCTCAAACGGCTGTCGGATTGGCGAGCCCTGTATGGACACTTCATCGCCCTCGCATTTGCCTAGCAAGGCTATGCCCAAAGGCGATTCGCTGCTGATGACTTGCACTTGCTGGTCGCCACAGATCAACTTCATGCTCCCGCCAGCCGGGCCCAGAAAAACCAATTGCTCTTCGCCACCGGAGTCGACCAGGCAGACCAGTGCACCGAGTTGGATGCCAAAGGTGGCGTCATAGGGACGTGGGCGAAACTGGCGCCAATGGGCCATGGCCTGACGGATGGCTTCGGCGCGGCGCGCCTGGCCGGAAGCCAAGTAGGCTGCCTCTAGCCCCAGCGTGTCGTATTTGTTTTCAGCGATGTTTTCTTCGTGCGTTGCCGTTTCGTGGGCCACCCGCGCGGCATGTTCGGTTTGGAGCAGGTCTTCGGCGAGCCGTTCCAGCACCAACTGCTGGAGCAGGTATTTATCCATGATGAAAGGTTGCCAACTCGACAGCGAGTGGGGCTATCAAAACACACACGTATTTTTGCAAATCAGAGCGCTCACTGTCCTGTACACAGCAGGAAGACAGTGAGAAGCATTAGCAAATGCTAATCAATGAACTTGCATACTTAGAGCCAACGAAGTCGTATGAGGATCTGTGGCTACGTAATGCGTAGACATGCGCAGGCGTATAAGTCTTTGATAGATATAGACATAGATAGGGTTTGAGGTTGCTAATTTCTTCATAAGTGCTATAACAGTTGCCTGAAAAGCAAATCAAAAAGCAAATCACAAAAGACGCGCTTTCTGGGCTAGATCGGGATGTCAGGATGGCAAGCACGAAGATAGAAGAACTCTCGCTCCGCATCGAAGTCTTGCTTCGTGGCCAAGCCGGTTTGACTGCGCGGGAAATGCGTGAGCGCCTTGATGTGCCACCGGCCACGCTGACGCGGGCACTGCGAGAGATGCCTGATCTCTTGCGTTTGGGCGCTGGTCCAAGAATGCAGTACGCATTGCGCGATGAGGCAAGGCGCCACATCGAGGCGCCAATCTACAGGGTCAGTCCCGAGGGGCGTGTTGCCCAGTTGGGGCAGTTGGTGCCCGTGCGGCCCGATGGTTTTGTTCTGATCAGAGAGGGAGAACCAACTCATCCCAGTTTCCACGAAGGGTTGCCCTGGTGGATGAATGACATGCGCCCGCAAGGCTTCATTGGAAGAATGTTTGGTCGCATGTACGCTCAAAACTTAGGTTTGGGCACAGACATCAAGGAGTGGACTGATACCCAAGTGCTTCAGGCATTACTGGTTCACGGCGGGGACAGCACCGGAAATTTGCTGGTTGGCCACAAGGCGACCCAAGCATTCCTATCGATGCCGCAAAGACTTCCGCTTCAGGAGGTGGATAAGCCAACACGCTACGTCGAGATGGCTGCCGATGCACTGAATGGCGAAGCCTATGGTTCATCGGCTGGTGGCGAGCAGCCGAAGTTCTCCGCCTACGTTGAGTTTGCTGGTGAACCTGCTCATGTTCTGGTTAAGTTCTCAGAAGCCGCAGACAACGACATCACACGGCGGTGGCGGGATCTGCTGTGCGCCGAACACCTTGCACTGGAAACCCTGAGGGCCAACGGTGTGGAGGCGGCCCAAAGCCAGGTGTATGACTTTGATGGCCAGCGCTTTTTAGAAGTGAAGCGCTTTGACCGGGTGGGCGAGCGTGGGCGCAGGGCGATGTTTTCGCTCGAAAGCCTGACGGCAGAGTTCTCTGGCAAGACAGACTGGATTCAGGCAGCCCAGGCCTTGAAGGAGCAAAAGGTCATCAAGCCCAAGGCCAGCGATGGCACAGAACTTCTTTGGGCATTTGGGCACTTGATCGGCAACACCGACATGCATCAGGGCAACGTATCCTTCATTTCCGACACAAGTCGCCCTTATGACCTGGCTCCGGCCTATGACGTGTCACCCATGTGCTTTGCGCCCAGAACAGGTGGTGGCATGAGCCAAAGCGCACCCGTGTTGAATTTCAGGGCCGATGTGAGGCTGATCGTGTGGAAGCAGGCGCTTGCCATGGCAAGGCAGTACATGGCGCGCCTGCAGGCTGATGAGAGATTGTCAGAGGCCTTCCAGCCATGCATCAAGGCGCTAGGGCAGCACGTTCATCAAGCAGGCCAGTTGATCGACAACATTGGCTAGGCGCTGCCTTTCTTCCCCGTGGGTGTCGTAGCGGCTCATGGTGCTGTAGCCGGCGTGATCCATCAGATCGCGGGTGGCCACGCCATGATCAATTGGACGGATATTCAAACTGTTTTCTCCGCTCGATCAGGAAATCCATGAGTGCCCGGATCTTGGCGGGCCGTTGTGCCCGCGACGGGACATAAAGATAAAAGCCCGGAAACGGTCGACACCATGGCGCGAGCACCCGCACCAGACGGCCTTCTGCCAGGTGCTGACGCACGCAGATGTCCAGGTACTTAATCACCCCCACACCTTGCAACGCGGCATTGAGCATGTTCTCGTCGTCGTTGAACACGGCGCTGCCTTTGGGCTCGATCACCACGGTGCGCTCGTCGGCATCGGGCGAAGTGAACGACCAGCGGTCGATCGTGCCGCTTGAAGTGAACCGAAAGGCCAGGCAGTTGTGCCGCATCAGGTCAGCCGGGGTTTCAGGCAGCCCGTGCTTCGCAAAATAAGCAGGCGAGCCCACCACGGCCATTTCAATCGGCGGCGTGACCGGCACTGCCACCATGTGCTCGTCCAGGCTTTCTCCCAGGCGCAGACCCGCGTCCATGCCGTCGGCTGTTGAATCACGAGCAAAACTGAGCCACTAAAGGGCGTCCGTCACGTCCAATTT
>CAYVOP010000072.1:0-16929 GCA_964453105.1 uncultured Aquabacterium sp.
CCATGCGCAACGCTCTGAAGCGCATCCAGACCGGCGAATACGCCAAGATGTTCATCCTGGAAGGCCGCACGAACTATCCAAGCATGACCGCTCGCCGTCGTCTGAACGCTGCTCACCCCATCGAGACCGTGGGTGCCGAGCTGCGCGCCATGATGCCTTGGATTGCCAAGAACAAGCTGGTTGACCAGTCGAAGAACTGATCTGGTGCCGGCGTGAGCCGGTTCCTGTCAGCAAGAGCAAGCCGCCCAGGTGTAAGCCGGGCGGCTTGTTTGTTTTGGGCGAGCGCCCAGGCTCAGGCTGTGGATGCGGTGTCGGCCTGGAGGCTCAAGGCGATCAGGTCAAGGCACAGCGATGACGCCAAGTGCGAACGCGCCAAGGGCAGGCATTGCGCCGCCGTTTTCTGTCGGGTCTGCTGGAAAAGGTGCCAGGCACGCTGGCGCAATACCCCGTGTGTGGCCGCGTGTTCGGGGTGGGCTTGCAGCAGCAAGGTCAGGCGACGCAGCCCCACCAGCCAGGCATGTTGCCAGGGGGCTTTGTCAAAGTCGGCATGGTGGCTGGGTGAGGCCAGCTCGCTCATGTTGAAGCTGATCTGTTCGGTGATGGCATGCAGTGCCGCAGCCCAATTTGGGGCTTTGGCGCGTGGGCGAATGGGTTTGGCTGGGGCGAATGTGTTGCTGGCAGCTTGGCGTGCCAATTGGTCGCCGCGGTGGGCCTTGGTCTGTACATCCAGCCACAGGCCGAACCGTTCAATCCAATCTCTGCCGCAGGCGAGCACCGCTTCCGGGCTGCCACTGACCAGTTCGATTTCCAGTTCCTGAACGCGTACGCTTTGCTGCCCGGCGTGGATGCTGCCCAGGTCGACGGCCAACTCCACCCAGCCCAGGCTGTGTCCATCGGGGCCTTTGACTTGAAACTCGGCGCGATGGCGGTGCATATCGGTTCGATACAGCTGAGTCAGGCCGCAGTGGCGACCTGGGGGGTCTGTTTCCGGATGCCAGCCCAGGTCACGCTGCAGTGAAATGCGCGCATCGCCGTGGTGAAGAGACAGATTGGGCTCGATGATGGCGCCTTCTTCGGGCGGTGTGGCGGCCACATTGTCTTCCAGCCGGATCATGGGGTTGGCGGCAGAGGCTTTGAGCGTCTGTACCCATTCCTCGTCTTCCTGGCGAACACGCAGGGCAGCACGGGCTCGGGCAAGTTTGCGGCTCATGGTGTCGAAATAGGCCGCTTGCAAGCGCTGAACTGGCGGACGGTCGGGCAGGTGATTCAGGGCCGACAGGACGGTGTCCAGCGAGGAGTCTGGAATCTGAAATTTGAGCTCGATTTCTTGCATAAACATCATTGTCTGCCTCATCAGGCTGGCGTGCATGATTCAGACCGATAAAATGGCAAGTTCACCTGATTTACGGTACCCGCCATGCCTCTTTTCTGGAAACCCTACAAGTCCGACGTGACTCAGTTCATCGACAGCCTCAAGCAGCGCGATCCGCAGTTGGAAGAGCGTCAGCGCCAGGGCCGTGCATTGCTGTGGGACAAGCCACTTGACCGCCAGGCCGAGCAAGACTATGCCGACAGCCGCGTGGCGCAAACCGCCTACGTGTATCAGACCAAGGGCTGAGCCTCGCTGATCCGTGTCGACTGAATCCACCTCCGACCAGGCCCCCGCCCCGTTGGACGAGCAGGGCGTGCCCGAGCTCGTTGACAACGTGGCCGTGGCGCGGCTGTATGGCGAACCTTTGTTTGCCATGCCGCAGGATCTCTACATCCCGCCTGATGCGCTGGAGGTGTTTCTGGAGACCTTTGAAGGGCCTCTGGACCTGCTGCTGTACCTGATCCGCAAGCAGAACTTCAACATTCTGGATATTCCGCTGGCCGATGTAACCCGGCAATATCTGAACTATGTGGATCAGATTCGCAAGCGCAACCTGGAGTTGGCTTCTGAGTACCTGCTGATGGCAGCCATGCTCATTGAGATCAAGTCCCGGATGCTGTTGCCGCCCAAGAAGACGGATGAGGGCGACGAGGTGGAAGACCCACGCGCCGAGCTGGTGCGCCGCCTCATTGAATATGAGCAGATGAAGCTGGCGGCCGCCAAGCTCGACCAGGTGCCCTTGCTTGGGCGCGATTTTCTTCGCGTGCAGGTGCAAAACGACCCGACTGTGCGGGTGCGGCATCCTGATGTCAGCCTGGACGATCTGCGAGACGCCTGGCGCGATATCTTGCAGCGTGCCCGCTTGCATACCCATCACCACATTTCTCGCGAAGAGTTGTCCGTGCGTGAGCACATGGGCATGGTGCTGCGCACTCTGCAGGGCAAACGATTTGTGGAATTCGAAGACCTGTTTGACGTGACGCGGGGCGCGCCGGTCATGGTGGTGACGTTCATCGCCATGCTGGAGTTGGCCAAGGAGCGCCTGCTCGAAATCACACAGGCGGAGGCGTTTGCCCCGATTTATGTGCGTCTGGCCTATCAGCCCGCCTGACCACCTTATATAGGGGGGCGATGAAACGCCGCCTCGCCGTCTGTGATTTATTCACTGCGGCGTATTCATTCGGCTGACTAACATCGATTCTGCTTTCGCGCTGGCGTGAGCTTGAATGCAAGGATGTTGGTGATGTTGAAGTGCCTGGTTGACGATGCTCCTTTCGAACTCCATGATCGATTGGCATACAAATTTCGACACCAGTTGCATGACCAGTCGGTCTTGACGCTGGAGAGCTTGTGCAAGTTCATTCCGAGCCTGCCAGAAAAGCATGTGTTCTATTCCAAGGGCTTGCTCAAGACGCAAGACAACTTTGATCGTGCGCCAAAAGACCACCCCAATGGTCTCTCGATCGAAGAGACCGTCGAGAATATGCGCACCTCGAATTCCTACATCATGGTGCGCGAGCCCGAAATCAGCCCGGCGTTCAAGGACATTCACGCTGCTTTGATTGATGACATTCGCGAGGTGATTGGCCGCCGTGGTTGGGGCGACAGGGTGCTCAACCCCATGCTCTTCCTGTTCGTGTCTTCGCCCAATAGCGTGACGCCGTTCCACATTGATCGGGCCTCGAATTTCTTGCTGCAGATTCGCGGCAGCAAAACGGTCACCGTTTTCCCTCCCTGGGATGAGCGCGTGGTGACGCAGGAAGAAAGCGAGCGCCGTTTGGCATACGAAGGCAACCCGGCCTGGAAGCCTGAACATGCGGCTCTGGGGCATGACTTCCATTTCGAGCCGGGCGAAGCCATTCACATTCCCTTTCTGGCGGGGCACCATGTGAAGAATGGCGCAGAAGATGTGTCCATCTCGCTGTCGATTTTTTTCAACCATCAGGAGTCAGCGCACCGGCTGCGCGCCCTGATGTTCAACCACCATATGCGCGGTCCTTTGAGCCGCATTGGCATGACGCCTGCCCCCGTGGCGGCCAATGACTTCAGGGATCGACTCAAGTCACAGACCTATCGGGCCAGCAGTTGGCTGTTCAGAGGGCTGCAAAAGCAGGCTTGATCCACTCAGATCCCCTCATCGTGTCAGTGTGATTGCACATGCCGTGGCGCCAGCGCTTGATGGCTCTAGAATCGCCGCACTGAGAGGATCAGATCAATGAGCGCTTCTGCTGTAGCCACCCCCGTCCGCAAGCCCATGACCCTGCATCGCCTGCGCGAGATGCATGCGCAGGGCGACAAGATCACCATGCTGACCAGCTACGACGCGACGTTTGCGCGCCTGTCGGACGAGTGTGGTGTGGATTGCCTGCTCGTGGGCGATTCGCTGGGCATGCTGGTGCAGGGAGCGTCCAGCACGGTGCCTGTGACGCTGGAGCAGATGGTCTACCACACCCGTTGCGTGGCCCAGGGTAACCGCACGGCCTGGGTGGTGGGCGATCTACCGTTTGGCAGCTATCAGGAAGGCAAGGAGCAGGCTTTGCGCTCCAGTGTGGCCCTGATGCAAGCGGGGGCCCACATGGTCAAACTGGAAGGCGGTGGCTGGACCGCCGAAACCGTTCACTTCCTGACCGAGCGAGGCATTCCCGTGTGTGCCCACCTGGGCTTGACTCCTCAGAGCGTGCATGCACTGGGGGGCTATCGCATTCAAGGCCGAGACGAGGCTGGAGCTGAAACCATGCGTCGCCATGCACGCGAGTTGGCCCAGGCCGGTGCGGCCATGATGGTGCTGGAGTTGATGCCCTCTGCCGTGGCGGCGCAAGTGCAAACCGACAACCCCGGCATGATGACCATTGGCATTGGGGCCGGTTCGGCAACCGCCGGGCAAGTGCTGGTTCTGCACGACATGCTGAACGTAACCCGCGGCAAATTGCCCCGTTTCGTTCGCAACTTCATGGCCGAGGGCGGATCCATTGAAGACGCCATTCGTCGCTATGTGGCCGCTGTCAAAGACGGCAGCTTCCCCGACGAAACCATTCACGCCTACTGATTTTCCTTTTTGACCCATGCGCATCATTCACAGCATTTCCGAGCTGCGCTCGGCCCTGGCTGCTTGTCAATACGCTCCCGCTTTTGTGCCCACCATGGGCAATCTGCATGAGGGCCATCTGGACCTGATTCGCCGCGCCAAGGCGCATGTGGCGGGCACCGACAGCCCCGTGGTGGCGTCCATTTTCGTGAATCGCCTGCAGTTCGGTCCCAACGAAGATTTTGATCGCTACCCACGTACGCTGGAGCGTGACGCCCAGTTGCTGGAAGGCGCGGGCTGCGACATTTTGTTTGCGCCAGACGAGGCCGAGCTGTACCCCGAGCCGCAAGGCTACAAGGTGATGCCGCCCGATACCTTGGCCAATTTGCTGGAAGGCGAATTCCGTCCAGGGTTCTTCACTGGCGTGTGTACCGTGGTGCACAAGCTGTTCAACATAGTGGGGCCGCGTGTTGCCTTTTTTGGCAAGAAGGACTATCAGCAGCTCATGATCATCCGCACCATGGTGCGACAGATGGCCTTGCCCATCGAAATCATGGCTGGCGAGACCACACGCTCCGACGCAGGTTTGGCCTTGTCCTCACGCAATGGCTATCTCAGCGACGCCGAACGCGCTGAAGCGCTGGAGTTGATTCGCGGGCTCAAGGCCATTCAGGCCGCAGTGCAGGCCTTGAGGGCCGGTGAGCAGAAGCAGATTGATGCGACCGCGTGGCTTGCGCAGAGCGAGTCTGCATCCATGGCCCAATTGGCGACGAGAGGCTGGAAGCCTGACTACATGACTCTGCGCCGGCAGTTCGATCTGCTGCCCCCCACGGCTGAGCAATTGCTGGGTCAAGAGCCCTTGGTTGCCTTGGTTGCGGCCAAGCTGGGCAACACCCGCCTGATCGACAATCTGGAAATCTGACCCGGGCTGACTTTAGCGGGGCGAAGGACTCAAAGCGTGCGCAGGAAGTCGATCACGTCGGCTTCTACGCGGCTGCGTTTCATCGGTGGCAAGCTTTGCCAGATGCGACGGCCATAAGGGCGGTCGATCAGGCGTGTGTCGCCAATCATCAGCACCCCCCGGTCGGTTTCGCTGCGAATGAGTCGTCCCGCGCCTTGCTTCAGCGCAATGATGGCCTGGGGGACCTGGTGCTCCATGAAGGGGTTGCCTCCGCTCTTTTCGAGCAGTTCGAGGCGCTTGGCCAGCACCGGGTCGTCCGGTGGGGCAAAGGGCAACTTGTCGATCACCACCAGCGTCAGGGCGTCGCCTTTGACGTCGATGCCTTCCCAAAAGCTGTGGCTGCCCACCAGCACCGCGTTGCCTGCACGACGGAAGTCTTCCAGTAGCGTGGGGCGGGGTGCATCGCCTTGCTGCAAGATGGGGTAAGGCCAGTCGCGCTCTTTGGCGATTTGCTTGAGCCGCTCGGTGGCCTTGCCTACGGCGCGCAAACTGGTGCACAGCACAAAGGCACGCCCGCGGTTGGCTTCAATCAACGGTAAGGCTGCGTCGACCACTGCTTGCGTGTGATCCGGGTGATTGGGGGCCGGTAGGTGCGGTGGCACATACAGCATGGCCTGAGATGGGTAGTCATAAGGGCTAGCCCAGGACGCGCAGGTCGCGTCGTCTAACCCCAGCCCTTCGGTGAAATGGCTGAAATTGTTCTTCACAGCCAAGGTCGCAGAAGTGAAGATCCAGGCGCGTTGGGGTGGCGCTGGCTTGCGCGCTTCGTCGCTTGGTTCGCTGTCTGCCGTGTCATCTTCATCGGCGAAGGCAGTGTCGCCCAGTCGCTGCCGCGTGAAGACATCAGCCACCGAGATCGGCGTGCGGTGCAATTGAATGCCATGCGTGCCCACGTCCACCCAGCACAACTCGGGCTCGTTGCTGCGCTCGGGAGCTCCCCAGGCGATCAGGTTCTGGCGAAGGGCCTGAGCACGGCGGTGCAACTGGTTGAGTTCGGGGCTGCGTTCGGCCTGGGTTTCCAGCGCCTCATCGACTTCATACAGGGCATCACGCAAGCGCTCGAGCGTGGCGAAAAGGGCATGGTCAGCCCCCAACTGGGCATGCGACAGGCGTTGATTCTGTGCGCCAAAGCTTAGCCGCAGGTCGCGCGTGGCGCGGTCGAGTGGGGCGAGCAGGTCAGGCCAATGGGCGGCATCGCGCGCTTGCGCCATGCCGGTGGCCAAGGCATCTCGCAGGAAGTCGAGCAACTGCGCTGTTGACAAGGTGTCGCCGAAAAAGAGGGTGGCCGTATCAGGCAGTTGGTGCGCTTCGTCAAAGATGATGGTTTGTGCGGTGGGCAGCAGCTCGGGTACGCCCTCTTCGCGCAGCATCAGGTCGGCAAAGAACAGGTGGTGGTTGACCACCACGACATCGGCGTCTTGTGCTTCTCGACGCGCCTTCATGACGAAGCAGTCGTTGTAGCGCTGGCACTCGCTGCCCAGGCAGTTTTCGCGTGTGGAGGTGACTCGCGCCCAGATGCTGGCGTGCTCGGGCACCGACGGACACTCGGCCTTGTCGCCGGTCTGGCTGAGGTGAATGAAGCGGTTGATGAGGCTGAGGTCTTTGACCTCTTGGCGGCTGGCCAGCAAAGTGGCATCTTGGTTGGTTCGATCCAGGTGGTGCCAACACAGATAGTTGCTGCGGCCTTTGAGCAAGGCGGTTTTAACGGGAACGGCCAGTGCATCGCGCACGGCGGGCAGGTCTCGGTGATAGAGCTGGTCCTGCAAGGCCTTGGTGCCGGTAGAGATGATGACCTTGCCGCCTTCCAACAGAGAGGGCACCAGGTAGGCTGCGGTTTTGCCCACGCCGGTTCCGGCCTCAAGCACCACCGTTTTGGCGTTGCGAATGGCGTCCAGAATGGCCTGCGACATTTCGATCTGTTCGATGCGCACGCAATAGCCCTCGAAAGCACGAGCCAAGGGGCCTGAGGCAGAAAACAGTTCGGGCAGATCCATGAGTGAAGGAGCGAGGGTCAAGCCTCTATTGTCTCCTTGATCACCCATCGGGCTGGGCGCTCCGATGGGTGACGCACCCCGTCAGGGGGTGGCGCGAATCACACTGGCTTGCAGGGCGCGTTCCAGTGTTTCGAGGCAGTCGGCGCGGTGCGCTTCCCAGGCCGCTTGTTCTGCAGCCGAAGCCGCGCCATGGCGGAGCGGTTGCTTGAGTGTGCGCACCGTGGTCTTGGCTTGTTCGCGAATGGTGGAGCGTGTATCGGCTCGCACCGTGGCCGCACGCAGCAAGATCACCGACAGGCGATTGACGTACTCGCGCTGCAGGTTGCGCTGCCAGGCTGATTGGTCAGCTCCGACACTCTTTGCTGACCAGATGGCTTGGTGCACACGTTGATGCACTTCGCGGGCATCCAGCCCATTTTTTTCGCGGTCGCGAACCTTGTCGAGGTTGTCGCTCAGCCGGTCGGCCAAGCCTTCGCTCATCAGGAATGCCAGCACCTCACGTTGCCTTTGCAGCATTTGGTCGGCCACCGAGAAGTCGGTGGCGACAGCGCCAGCCGCATCGTCCTGGCTGGCATCGGCGCGTTCCAGGTAGTCGGGTGCGAGCCGACGCTGCAGTGTGGCCGGAATGGCGACGGCATCGGTCGACAGGTAGGACTGAATCAGCACGTCCAAGGCTTTGCGCTGTTGTGCTGCTGGCAGGGGTTCCAGCAGATCGCGTTTGCTCAGGGGCCCGTCTCGGCGTGTGATGAGGCCTCCTACCTGGCGCTGCAGGATGCCAGCGGTGCGGCCCAGCTCACGCAGGGCATAGGCCACGCTGCGACGCAGATCAGCAGGCGATTCATCGGCGGCCAATTGACGGCGAGCTTGAGTCTCCAGATGAGACTTCACGATGGCCATTCGGGTCTGGGCAAAGGCGATGGGGTCACGCCCCAGGTCGAAGGTCAGGCTTTCGGGGTCTAGGCCAAACGCAGAGTCTTCGTCTGAACCATAAGCCAGATCCCAGGCGTGGGCAGGCTCGTCGCTGCGTTGGGCCAGCTCGCGCAGGGCTTGCTCTCCGTCCTTCCCTTCAGGAACGGATTTGTAGCCGTATTCAATGGCCCAGTAATCGTAAGGCCCCAGTGTGGTCTGGAACGGTGCGCCAGCTTTCTGCCCAGGCAGGGGCAGGTTGATGGGGGCATAGTCCATCACCGAGGCGCTGTTGCCGTATTTCTCGGTCAGCTCAAGATCGTTCAACTCGGCATTGGTGCGCCAGCGTGAAGCTCGGAAGTTGTGGCGTAGCCCCAGGGTATGACCCACCTCGTGCATGGTGGTGTCTTTCAGATAGGCCTGAACGAAGGCTTCCACCTCGGGGCTGTCGGGCGGCAAGCCAGCCTGCACCGCGCGCAGATCGAGGGCAAAGTCGAGTTGCTCTGCACCGCGGGCGCCATGTTCACATTGGTCCAGTTTGGCGCTGGTGTCTCCACCATCATCCATGAACTGGCTGCGAATGGCGCGAATGCCTCGAGTGGAGAGGCTTTCCAGCGCAATGTTGGCGTCCAGAATTTCGCCCGAACGTGGGTCGACGTGCGTGGGGCCGATGGCGCCAAAGCGGGGCTGGGCATTGGTCATCCAGCGAATGGCGGCGTGGCCCGTGGCCAGTGTGTCGAAAGGCTGGTCAGCAGGGGCGTCTTTGGCCTCGATGGCGTTGATGAACCCGATGGCCTCGAAGGCCTTGTTCCATTCCAGGATGCCGGCCTTGATGGCTCCTCGGTAGGCCACAGGAATGCTGGGGTCCAGCCAGAAGGTGATCGGCTTGACCGGCTCAGACTTGGCTGCTGCCGGGTCCTTCTTTTCCAAAGGCCAGCGGTTAATGAAGCGCTTGCGTGGGCTGCGCGACAGGTCGTTGCTGAAGTCGGCAACGGTTGAGGTGAAATAACCCACCCGCTGATCGGCTGGGCGCGGCGTCATGGCTTTGGCTGGCAGTGGGGTCAGGCTGTAATGCACCGTCACGAACAGGCTGCGTGGGTCAGGAACCGAGACTGGGTAACTGGGGGCAGGGCCCGGGGCGCCCGAAGGTTGCGCCAGGTTGGCTGTGCCAAAGTGGTGTTGAACTTCAAGGAAGAGCCCCTCTTTTTCGGGACGAGCTTCTGTCAGGCTGGTGTTTTTGGCGTCAAACGCATAAGCCTGTCGGTAGGTGCGCTGCAGTTGAGGTGCCAGACCCATCAGATCGGTCACGAACAGCGCTTGCGAATCGACCAGAATGGCGCCCGACTTGGCCTGCCCGGCGCTCAAGATGGGCGCGCTGCTCAACAGGCTGGGGGAAAATGCGGCATCTACGGCGCGTGCAGCCGGTGTTCCTGCTTGGGCGGTAAAGGCTGCGTTAACGGCAACCATCTGAATCTGCTGTTGAACCTTGCGGAACTCCACCCACTGTGGGCGGCCCATCTGCGCCCAACGGCTTTGCATCAATCCGCCAAAAATGCCAGCTTCGCCGAGCCCTGTTGCCAGCTTGGGTGACAAGAACATGGGTTTGCCCAACATGTCAGGCGTGAGCTCAAACAAGATCTTGTCTTGCTTTTTCCAGATAGGGATGAGGCCTTCTTGCCGCTCAGCTCCTTTGGTGACCAGCTCAAACGCAGGCAACCCGGAGGGGGGGGGAGCACTCGCTGGGGCGCTGGCGGCTGCAGCCTGCGGGGGCGCACCGGGCACCGTTGTCATAGCAGACGGCGTTCCACCGTTGTTTGGATTGGCTGGGGAACTTGGGGGTGACGGCTGGGTCGTACTGCAGCCGCTCAGGAGCACGATCAACGCCGCCGCCAGAGCGGTATTTTTTGGGGTAAGCCCTAATCCAAAGCGACCGTTTCCCTCTTGTTCGGGGGGATAGTTCGATACGAAAGTCATCCACAATTCAGAAAAATGGCTCATACGACTGACCATACCATCAGTCGAAGCTGTGCCTTATATAGAAGTTAAATTAAGGAGTGCAGATGTCCCGGGTTGTGTCCAGACGACGCATGAACGTTCTGGCAATGGCGTTTGCTGCGGCGGGGCTTTTGTCTGTGGTGCCTGACTCAGTACGGGCACAAAAAGGACCACTGAGTTTTGAGTCGAGTGTGCCCGAAGATCAGGCGCGGGAATTGGCCCAGTGGTTCAAGACTGAAAAGCTGCTCGGACTGCCTGATGACATGCTGGTGTGGTTTTTCAAGAATATTCCTGTGACCACCTATGTGTCCTTTTTGAAGCTCAGCGGACAGCTGTATCACGAGGCCGAATTTTGGGTGCGGAGGCAAGAACGCCTTCCACAGGGGTGGACTGAACAACCCTTCATCAACTACATCAAGTATCGACACCAACCCAGACAGGTCTATGTGAGCTGGCTGGACGGTGGCCCCGAGGCTGGTGCGGAAGTCATTTATGACGAAACCGTTGACAAGGACCGCGTCTACGGTCACGCCGGGGGCTTGTTAGGTATACAACCCTTCTGGGTGCCATTGAACAGCGCGTTGGCCAAAATCAGCTCGAACCATTCCTTGCGAGACCTGGGGCCGCCCTATCTGGCCGAGAAATTCGCGGCTGATACCGAGCGTTGGTTGAAGGCGGGGGGGACAGGCCGTCCGACTCGGGTGGAGGTGTTGCCCGAGGCAGGGCGCCGCTTGATACAAGTGACCTGGGATCGGCCGGGTGGTCGTCCAGCCTATTACGGCAAGAAAGTGCGTCTGGGCTTTGACCTGCGCAAGGTCTATGTTCGTACCGTTGAAACCTGGGACGACGATGGACAATTGCGGGAACGCATGATCATCGACAACGCTTTGGCGCGTAGGCTGGCCGACACCGAATTCCGCCCGACTAACCCTGAGTACAAGTTCTGAGAGCGGCTTTCATGGGCCGTGATGCAAGCGATAAAGCTTGCTTGCGATACAGCATAAAAAAACGGCGAGGGCCTGGGCCACTCGCCGTTTTTCATGGAGGGGTTAACCTCGATCAGTTCGCGTGCGCTGGCGCAAACCAGTCAGCGATGAACTGCAAAGACGGGTAGTCGTGAACGGCCAGCGGGCCAAACGAGACCACGACCAATCCTACGGTCATCACCACCAGAGGCAGGATCCAGCGCTCGTAGCGACGGTAGAAGCCTTGATTGGCGACTTCCTTGTCAGCCAGTTCCACTTCGTCTTCACCAATCACCTGACGAGTCAGGATCTGGTTGATCGCCACAGGTGGCAACAGGTATCCGAGTTCGAATGCCACCAACACCATCATCCAGAAGTGCAGGGGCTCAATGCCGTTGTTGTAGGCAATCGGAGCCAGGGTGCCAGACACCAGAACCACGGCGCCAAACGGATCCATGATCATGCCCAGCAGCACCTTGGTCACCACCAGGAAAGCCATCGCGGTCCAGTGGCTATCGAACACCTTGGGCGCGTAGCTCATGAGCTCCGAACGCTCGATCACACCGCCCATGGCCAGCGACAGAGTCATCAGGCTCAGCAGGGCGCCAATGTGGCCAATCGTTTCATTGGTGGCGTAGCGGATCGATTTTTCCACACCGATCTGACGATGGCTGGCGTAGTCAGGGGTCAGTTCGGCCTTGCCCTTGTTCGTGAACTTGTCGAACACCAGAATGATCAGCAGCATGACCGGCATGATGGTCGGTGCAGTGATTTCATTGAGCTTGGTGTCGAGCAGGTACTCGTACAGCGCCACGACAATGATCACCACCGCCACATAGGGCAGGGTAGGAATCATTTGACGCAGCATGGCGGGAATGGCCACGCCAAAAGCCTCGATGTTCGATTTTTCCTTGCGCAGCATTTGTGACGCCAGGAAGAACAGGGTCGAGGTCAGCAGGAACACATAGAAGCCCCAGTGGTACAGGCCATTGGTGGTCACTTGCTTGTTCAGCGCAGCGATCAGCACGACCAGCAGGCAAGGACGCAGCACCACCCCCAGCGAACCCGACATCGCCGTGGCGGCCAGTGCGAACTGACGCGAACCACCCGAAGCGCGCACCTCGTGATAAATGATGCCACCAGCGGCAATCACGAAGATACCGGACGCGCCGGTGTAGGCAGTGGCCACGGCTGCGGCCAGCAAGATGATGTAGGTCAGCAGTTGAGGCGACAGGCTCCATGGGCGCAGAACGTCCATGAACAGGTCCACCACACGGCTTTGCTTGAGCAACATGCCCGACCAGATGAACAGCCCCAGGTTCATGAAGATGCTGGGCAATTCCATCAACTGGTTGATGTAAATGGCCAGACCGGCATGGTGCCCCTTGTAGAGGAAATACAAGCCGGCAACCGAGCCCATTTGCGCATACAACGGCATGGACAGCAGCGCTGAGCCCCAAGTACCAGAGCCGTTGGGCGACTTGACTGGCATCACGGTGCGCTTCACGTTGATCAGCAGCAGGATGGCGAACAGACCCATCCAGATGTAATGCAGCAAAGGATGCTCGATCGGTACGCCGGACCCTTGCAGGATCTGATAGTAGCGAACGGTCGAGAACAACAACAGACCCGATGCCACAGCCTGACTAGCCGACTGAACAAAGTAGTCTTTGGTGTAGTGGCCTGGGCGAATACCGATGTGGTGGAAGCCCAGTGTGGTGGTGATGGCAGCAATGGCCACCATCAACAGCAGAATCAGAGGGCGGTTGTCAGTGCCCACTTGGAACAGACCGAAGAAGCTGGTTTCGATCGTGCGGTAGATCTTGACCTGAGTGGTTTGATGTTGAACCACGCGCTCATACAGCCCCATCTTCATTTGACAGATGGATTTAGCTTGTTCGACCGAGCGACGGATGACGGCTGGGTCGGCTGCTGCTGGTTCGGCGTCACCAAACAGGTTGTCGATTTCGTCACCACCGCCAGCGGCCTTGGTGCCCGACATCTGCTTTTGCACTTCGGCTTCGACATTCGGGTTGGGATCGCAGTCCGGCTTGACGGGGTCTGCCCGCAGCATGAAGTACTGAACTTGAGCGGAGGGGTCTCCAAACATGGATTCACCCAGTTTCAGCAACTGGCCGTGAACCATTTCCCCTGTGCCGATGATCAAGGTCAGCAGCAGTAAGGCGAAGACGGGGAGGCTGGAGAACCATTCAAGGATGGTTCGCCCGAGGAACTGTCGGGAGTTGGATGCGGTGGTCATGATGGCAGGGGTGACTTGGCTCGAACAACTGAGCCGTCAATCAAGAGGGGGCCGCAGCCCCCTCATTTCGGATGCCAGGTTGGGGCCTAGGCCCCACATGGTCAGGCTTATTTCCAGTCTTCTTCAGACTTGGTCGCGCATTCCGGATCAGCCGGGTTGACGCTGCAGCGAATCTTCTTGATCACTTTCAGGCCGCGCTTGTCGTACAGACCTTGCTGAGCAATGTCGATGCGGGATTCGCGCAGCATCAGGGTGTACTTGTAAGAGTTCTCGGAACTCAACTCAACCCAGGTGCCGGGAGGGATGCTGGCGTCGGCCTGCTTGATCAACTGCATGGCGCGGTCAAACTGGGTCGACCAGTATTCACGCGACTTGCCACCAAAGCCCTCGGGGAACTTGGTCTTGTTGAGCATGATCTGATAGGTCAGGATCAGCATGGGGAAGCGCACGATGCCGCCGTTCTTGCCAATGCCCTTGTGCAGTTCCAGCGGCTTGTAAGCCATGGATGGCGCGCCAACCATGTCGACCGAACCGTTGTTGAACTTGGTCGCGAAGTTGGTGATGTCGGCCGACACGGGTTGAGCGCCGATGCGCTGAATCATGACAGCCTGAGCCTTGTCATAGTCAAACGCAGCAATGCGCTTGCCTGCCAGGGCTTCCACCGTGTTGAACTTGCGGTCATTCACGACAGGGTAGGCGGCGCCCAGTGGCACGATGCCGCCCACTTCGTAGTTGCCCTCGACCATCAGCTTGGCTGCTTGAGGGGCGCTGTAGGTCTGGATGACGCGGCGAACCACGTCATAGCTTGCGGGCATGTCGATCTTGCCGTCGCGCACGATGGTGGTGGCACCCAGGGTGTCGATGGAGCCCGCCACGATGTTGAACTGACGTGTACGGAATGCTGTCGCGATCACGGCATCACATTGGCCGGTGCGGAAGTCTTCAGTGGCCACGCGCTCGTCGGTGTAGCCCTTCAGATCCAGCGAGACGCCTTGCTTTTGCATGGCCAATGCATAGTCCTTGGCCATGTTGTAGATGTCGCCGGAAGTTCCCAGCAGGTCGTAGACGCAGATTTTCTGGCCGGCCTGAACCTGGGCGGAGGCGCCCAGCATAGCCAGGGCGACAGCGCTGATCTTGCCGACGGACTGAACCAATTTCATGAATGCTCCTCGGTGCCAATGGGGGTGAATGTGTGCCCCTGCATTTCATCCTGAACTGGAATCTGAACACGCGTGTGATCGATATGCCAGCGGTTGGACTATAGCGGTCTGCAGAAAAAAACGAAGGGTTTCCCTCCCACATACGCGGGGAGGGAATTTACCTAGTGATACAAAGTGGCGTGCTGTGATGTCACTTCAGGAACTCGTCGGCATTGACGTCGCCGCCCACCTTGTCATCCCAGAATTTGCCCAGGCTGGCCAGCGGAGTACGGGTGCCAGCGTTCTGCGTCCACAGGCGGTCGGAGATGTTCATCAACTGTTGGTTCGCAATGGCGTCGATCAGTTGATAGTCTTCCGAGGGGGTGAAACTCTGAACGTTGACGAAGCGCTTGATGACCTCGCGGATGGTGGCCGAGTCGTCAGACGACTGGGCAGCCATGGCGGCCATCACGTGGGCCAGGCGCACGCCCTTGGCTTCACCCAAGGCCATGGACTTGTCGAAGGTGCCCTTGATGTCGCGACCCTGGCCAGAGCCGGGGATGATGCTCCACACCGTGGCGCGAGCGGCTTCGGGGGCACCCCACCACTTCGTGTTGTTCAGGCACTTCAGTGCAGCATCGGCCAGCGGTGCAATGTCGGTGGGCACGCCCACGGACTGCTGCGCGGCGATGTCGTTTTGCATGGCTTGCAGGCCCGAGATGGTGCCCATCAGGTACACGAACTCGTCGAAGTCGCGATTGAAGTCAGGGCAGGTGGCCGAACCGTACTTGAACGAGTACTTGGTCTCCAAGCGCGTTTGCATGCGCAGGAAGGCGGTGTACTGGCGCTGGGCAGTCAGGGCCAGCCAGCGCTTTTGAGAGATGCGGGCATCTTGCGCTTCGTCGGGGCGCTTGTCGCGCGAGGCGCGCAGGTAGCGCAATTCGTCGGAGACAGCCTGCGCGTCAGAGCAGACACCGCCAGCCGACAGCATCACGGTTTCCATCAGTTCGGGTTCGCCGTGGAAGCCACGCATGGCCGAGATCAGCGGGGTGTTCACATACGAGAAGTTGCACACCATGTCGACGTCATTGAGTTTCATGACCTGGGGTGTGATCTTCTCTTCGAAGACTTTTTTCAGTGCCAGGTTGGTGCCGGCTCGTTCGACCGAAGCGCACCCCCCGAGTGTGAGCACAGTGGCAGCCACAGCAGTCAAAGACAGAAGTCGGTTCATCCGGGAAAGCATCAATCAGTCTCCAGCAATTCGTAAGGGGTTTGCGATGTGTGGCTGCATCGCAATTCATGTGAGGAAAACCTGTTGGGCATGTGTTCGAAAAAGGAACGAGCACACCTCTTTGAGGTTCAAAGATCGAAGCAAATTCTAGTCATGGGGGGGGATTCACCCTCTGACGGAAACCCTAGTAATTGGCCCCCCGAAATCGGTGGTCTGGGCAAAAAAAATGACCCGCGTAATGCGGGCCATTTGATGCAGACCTGTATGGCCTGCGCATGAACTGAGCTGAATGGATTTCAGCGAATCGGCTTGAAGCGAACACGCTTGGGGCGCGCGCCTTCTTCACCCAGGCGCTTCTTCTTGTCGGCTTCGTACTCTTGGTAGTTGCCATCGAAGAAGAACCATTGCGAATCACCTTCGCAAGCCAGGATGTGCGTACAGATGCGATCCAGGAACCAGCGATCGTGGGAGATGATCATGGCGCTGCCGGCAAATTCCAGCAGTGCTTCTTCCAGGGCGCGCAGGGTTTCAACGTCCAAGTCGTTGGAAGGTTCGTCCAGCATCAGCACGTTGCCGCCCTTGGCCAGGGTCTTGGCCAGGTGCAGACGACCGCGTTCACCACCCGACAGATTGCCCACCAGCTTCTGCTGGTCGTTGCCCTTGAAGTTGAAGCGGCCAATGTAGGCGCGCGAAGGCATCACGAACTTGCCGACGACGATGTTGTCCAGGCCGCCGGAAACGTCTTCCCATACGGTCTTGTCGGCGGCCAGGCCTTCACGGCTTTGGTCGACGAAGGCCAGTTGGGCGGTCTTGCCGATGCTGACTTCGCCGCTGTCGGGTTGCTCGACACCCTGGATCATGCGGAACAAGGTCGACTTACCGGCACCGTTGGGGCCAATGATGCCGACGATGGCGCCTGCAGGAATCTTGAAGCTCAGGTTGTCGATCAGGCAGCGATCGCCAAAGGACTTGGTGACGTTCTTGAACTCAATGACTTCGTTGCCCAGGCGCTCGGCCACCGGGATGAAGATTTCCTGGGTTTCGTTGCGCTTCTGGTATTCGACGTCGCTCAGTTCTTCGA
>CAYVOP010000073.1:0-16926 GCA_964453105.1 uncultured Aquabacterium sp.
TCGTGGAAGTTGGGCAGTTCGTCGTACAGGTGCGCCATGGCCGGCAAACCCGAAGGCTTGACCTGGAAGCGCTCGGGCCCCTTGTCCAACATGCGCTCATAGGTGGCCCGCAGCGATTCGTGGTCACGCGTGGGCAGTTTGCCCAGCCGCCTCTCCACCTCGTCGACTCGGTAGACATGCCGCATGTGCGCAATCGGAATACGCCCCCGCATGTCGTCATCACGAACCAAGACCAGTTCACAACCACTGCTCATGTTGAACCTCCGCATGGGCACGATGTCCGGAAATCATTGCAGCAAAATGGTGCAGACTCGACCCCTGAAACAAGGGCGGTATCTGCCCCCTTTATCGCTGATTCGCAAGGGGCGTGCCAGCGCAAGGTCCCGGATACCCGCGCCACTTGTGCGCACAATCACACGCCTGCCGATATTTGCCGACTTGATGTTCCCTTATCCAGACTCCCCCCCCAAGTCGGCCCCACCGCCCCCCGCATCCACCCCGAATGGCTGGGGGGTCTGGATGGTCCTGCTCTCTTTCCTAGCACTGGGAGTCTGGGGCACCTACCTGGCGCAACGCCCTTTCTACTCGGACTCGCAAGTGATCTGGCGAACCACCGAGCGACTGGCCCCCACCCAAAATGGCGAAAGCACCCGGGTGAGCCTGCCCGACTCATGGAAGCCCAACCAGCTTCCCCCTGTCGGATCGGGCCTGTATCGGCTGACCTTCGACTTGAGCGCCCCCGCAGCGCTCGACAGCCAGCAACGCCCCTGGTCTTTGCGCATTGATCGCCTGTGTGCGGCGCACGATGTGCTCCTCAACCAGCAACGCATTCGCAGCACCCTGACTCAAGACGGATGGCTTGGCGAGCAAGCCCCCGACCTCATCGACATCCCCGCAGGCACGCTGAAAGCCGGCAGCAACGTGCTGGATGTGCAAGTGCGCTGCGTCTTGCACGGCGGCTTGGCCATGCCTGAGCTGGCCCCCAAGGCCACCTTGCAACCCGGATACCTGTGGCATATCGTCCTGACCCAGTACCTGCCCCTGGGCCTGAACCTGTGCAGCATGGCCTTTGGCGCCTTCGTCATCTTGCTGTGGTGGCAGCGCCGACAAGAAACCGCCGCAGGCCTGTTCGGGCTGCTCTACATGGTGGTGTCCATCCGCAATTGCAGCTACTACATCACCAGCGATCTGGGCATTCCGCCTGGCCTGACCAGCTGGCTGCACCTGGTGGCGCACACCCTCAGCTCCACGCTGCTGGGCTGGTTTTCCCTGGCCATTGCCAACCGCCGCATCCCCTGGTTTGAGCGCACCCTATGGAGTGCCACGGTGCTGATCCCTGCCGGCGCCTTGCTGACCCTCTGGTTCGACTCCAACCTCGAGTTCGCCCGCGCCGTGGCCCCCCCGGCCCTGCATGCGCTGGCACTGCCCTCGTTGTGGATCCTGACCCAGTTGTGCCGCCAGTCGCAAATGCGCGCGCTGGTGTTGCTGCTGGCCGGCTTCGCCTCCGCGTTGATTTCGGCTGTGCATGACTTTGTGTGGATTCGGGCCCTGGGCGAAGTCGACCACAGTTACTGGATGCCCTGGACCGTGCCCCTGACCTTGCCCGGCTTCACCATCATGCTGATGAACCGCGTGGTCAAAGCCTTCAACGACATCGAACAGCTCAACGCCACGCTGGAGCAAAAGGTTCAGGAGCGCACCCAGGAACTGGCCGCAGCCAACGCCGCCAAGAGCCATTTCCTGGCCGCCGCCAGCCACGACCTGCGGCAGCCCGTTTCAGCCATTGGCCTGATCACCGACTTGCTACACGAACGGCTCACCGACCCTCAACTGCGCGGCCTCACTCACCGCCTGACCCGGGCCGTGGTTTCGATGGAATCCCTGCTCAAAGGCCTGCTCGACCTGTCCCGGCTGGACTCCGGCACCGTCGAAATCAACCGCCAAGAAGTGCGCCTGCAACCGCTGCTCGACTCGATTGCCAGCCACGAATCCGAATCGGCCCAACACAAGGGCCTTCACCTGCGCGTGCGCCCCACCCAGGCCACCGCCTGGACTGATCCGATTCTGCTGGAGCAGATTCTGCGAAATCTGGTGGGCAATGCCGTGCGCCACACCGAACGCGGCGGCATCCTGGTGGGCGTGCGGCCGCGCGGCGACCACCTGCTGATTCAGGTCTGGGACACCGGTTCCGGCATTCCCACCAAGGATCAGGCCCGCATCTTCGAAGAATTTGTGCAGCTGGCGCCGCCCGCTGCGGCGCGCCAACGCGGCCTGGGCCTGGGGTTGGCCATCGTCAAACGCGCCACCCAATTGCTGCAGCACCCCGTGCGGGTCGGCTCCAGACCGGGCCGAGGATCCTGCTTCAGTGTCTGGGTACCCACCTCCAGGCACAGCGGGGCGATCCAAACCAGCGCCCCCACCGCACGCCCCAGCGCCATCGACCGGCACCAGCCCTGGGTGGGCATGCAGGTTCTGATTGTGGAAGACGATCAGGCCATTCGCGATGCCCTGACCAACATCTTGTTGTCATGGGGGGCCTGCGTGACGGCGGGTGCGGGTTTGAACTGGTTACGCCAGCAAAAGCCACAGCACTGGGATCTGGTCATTTCCGACCACCGCCTGGGCGACGGTACAGGCCGCGAGGTCATCAAACACCTGCGTCAATCGCAAGCCGACCTTCCCGCCGTCATCGTGACAGGCGACACCTCGCCCGAGCAATTGCACATGCTGGCCCAGAGCGGGCTGCCGGTTTTGCACAAGCCCTTCCGGGCAGAAAAATTACGGGCCATGATCGAAGAGACCATGGCCCGCAGTGATGACAGCGTCCGAAAACTCCTATGAGAATACGCCGGAAACTCACCCTCAGCCATCGGCCATTTGGCCTAACAGAGGCCCCCGAATAAGGGTCCTTGATCGTCTCAATGGGCTTAACGGCCGGGGGCTTGGGCCGTTCGCAGACTCCAGCCCGACTGGGCCACGGCCACCACCGCCTGCGTGCGGCTATTGACCCCGAGCTTGCGGAAAATCGCGGCCAGATGCGTCTTCACGGTGGACTCGGACAGCGCCAAGCGGCGACAGATTTCCTTGTTCGGCTTGCCTTCCACCAGCAAGCGCAACACATCGGCCTGCCGATCGGAAAAGCCCCAACCGCCGGTCTGATTCGCGGCCACCCGCTGCGGCAAGTCTGGCAGATACACCCCACCCGCCAGAACGTGCTCCAACGCAGACTGCATCACCTTGGATTGCACGGTCTTGGGAATGAAGCCTGCCGCCCCCCCATCAATCGCCGCCAGGATCACCTCTGGCCGATCGTCTGCGGACAACACCACCACGGGCACATCGGGCGCCAACTCTCGCCAGGCCCGCAAGGTGTCCAGCCCTTGGTAGGCCGCCAAGCCCAGGTCAAGCAAGGCCAGATCAACGTCGGCATGCTCGGCCAGCAAAGGCTCCGCCTCGGTCAGGCTGGCCGCTTCCAGCACCAGAGCAGCCTGTTCTCCGGGAAACAAGCGGCTGGCGATCAGCAAGCTCAGACCTTCCCGAAACAGGGCGTGGTCGTCAATCAGTAGCAGTTTCATCCAACGGTCAACACGCCGGCACGCGCCGGCAACATTCAGTCACATCCTAGCGCCAGAAGCCCCCGAAACGAGCGCCACCCCCCAACTTGTATCCCCCCTCGAAAGGGGGACAATTTCGCCTCACACTCAAGAGGGATTCCATGCTGTCGCGCTCCACGTCCTTGCCTCTGCCGCTCGGCTCGGGCAAACACAGCCGTTTGCAACGCCACGCGCTGGCCGTGCTCGGGTGGATCGCCGCAGCCACGGTGCTGACCTTGTTGATCTGGGCCCTATTTTCGGGCTCATCAGGCCAAACCAGCCACCCCGCCGTTCAGTGGGGCGAGCAACGCTTTCGCATGCTGCCATCCGCCACCGATCCGGGCAGCGATTGGCAGGCTGTCACCCTGCCAGACACCTGGGCCGCACGCCGGATTCCCAGCAAAGGCATGGCCCGCTACGAAAGCCATTTCCGGCTGCAGGCGGACCAGCACCGCGCCCTCCAAGAGGTCTGGGCCGTGCGCATTGACCGGCTTAGCTTCCAGCACCGCATCTGGCTCAACGGCCACCTGATCCACAGCGACCTGCCTGGCGAAGAACCCACAGGGCGCCCCATGAGCTACATGGCCCGCTTCTCGCCCGACTTGCTGCAAGCCGGCGACAACCGGCTCGACATCGAAGTGCGCTACGGCAGCTTGGGCGGTTTGTCGCAACCCATCCTGGGCCCGGCCGATGACCTGGTCATGGGCTACACCGTGCAGGCCCTGCTCTCGCAACAACTGCCACTGATGATCAATGTGGTGGCGGCAGCCTTCGCCAGCTTTCTGATCGTCATCTGGCTGCGCCGCCGCAGCGAAGTCGCCATGGGGGCATTGGGCCTGCTGTGCGTGGTGGTTTCGGTGCGCAATTGCACTTACTACATCGTTCACGGCCCCACCCTGCCCGCCACCCTCAGCGCCTGGTTCTACTTCACCGCCCAAACCACCGCCACCGTGCTGCTGTGCTGGTTCGCCATGGCCATTGCCGACAAGCGCCACGCCTTGCTGACCCGTCTGCTGTGGGCCGTGCAAATTGGCTACCCGCTGGCTGCGGGCCTGGCCGCACAACAAGGCTATCTGGCTGAGGTGCGCGCCGTGCTCTACCCCGGCCTGCTACTGCTCATGCTGCCCTCACTGGCCTTGCTGCTGCAACTGCATAAGCGCTTCAGCCGCTGGTCGGCCATCGGCATGGTGCTGGGCATTGCCGTGTCCCTGGTGGCCGGGTTTCACGACTATCTGCGACTGGTCGGCAGCATCTCGGTGGTGCACAGCTATTGGCTGCCACTGGCCTCGCCCATCACCCTGGCCAGTTACGGCCTGGTGCTGATGCACCGCTTCGTGGAAGCCACCAACCAAGCCGAAGAGCTGAACGTGAAGCTGGAAGCCAGGGTGACCGAACGCACGCAGGAGCTTTCAGCAGCCAATGCCGCCAAGGGCCACTTCCTGGCCGCAGCCAGCCACGACCTGCGCCAGCCCGTGGCCGCAGTGGGTTTGCTGTCCGGCTTGTTGCGCGACCGCTTGCAGGGCAGCCCCATGCAAGACATGACCCTGCGCCTGTGCGATTCCGTGCAGGCCATGGAGGGCCTGCTCAACGGCCTGCTCGACCTGTCTCGCCTGGAGGCCGGCGCCGTCAAACCCCACCTCCAGCCCGTGGACCTGCGCGCCATGCTGGAGCGCATTCAGAGCCACGAACAAGCCGCAGCGCAATCCAAGGGGCTGACGCTCCAAGTGCACGCAGGCCCTGCCTTCGCCCACAGCGACCCCGTGCTGCTGGAACAGATGGTGCGCAACCTGGTGGGCAACGCCTTGCGCTACACCCAGCAAGGCGGCGTGCTCGTGGGCGTGCGCCGCCGCGCATCGCATTGGCTGATTCAGGTCTGGGACACCGGCTCGGGCATCGCCCCGCAAGACCAGCAACGCATCTTTCAGGACTTCGTTCAGCTCGACAACCCGGAACGCAACCGCGCCAAGGGCCTGGGCTTGGGCCTGGCCATCGTGCAACGCGCCGCCAAGTTACTGCACGTCGACATTGGCCTGACGTCTCGCCTGGGGCGAGGCTCTTGCTTCAGCATCCAGGTGCCTGCTGCGGCGCCTGCTGTGGCGCCCGCCGCAGTTTCATCCGGCACCGCGCCGACATCAACCCGCCCCCTGGAAGACCGTCACATCATCGTGCTCGACGACGATGACACCCTGCGCCACGCCTTGCGCGAACGTCTGCGCGAATGGGGCGCCTTCGTGAGCGTGGCCGCTTCACTGGAAGACCTGGATGAATTGCTGCAACGCGTGATGTCGGTGGACCTGCTGCTGACCGATCACCGTTTGCGTGACGGCGACGGGCTACAGGCCATCAGCCTCGCACGCCAGCACCACGCTCGCCTGCCTGCCGTGGTCATCACAGGAGACACGGGCGCCGAGCCGCTGCGGCAATTGCAGCACAGCCACGTGCCCGTGCTGCACAAGCCATTCCAATCAGAAGAGCTGCTTCAGGCCTTGCTGCGCAGCCTGCCCTCGGTCACTTGACCCAGGTGTTCATCTGCATAATCGGCAACATCACCGACATCACGATCAGCATCACCAACAAGCCCATCACCACAATCAGCAAGGGCTCCAGAATGGTGGCAATGGCCAAAGCCTTGCGCTGCACCTCGGTACTGAGCTGATTGGCGGCACGCTGAAGCATCACTGGCAGCTGGCCGGTCTGCTCACCCAGGCGGGCAAACATCGACAGCAAACCAGGAAAGCGCTTCTTCGCAGCCAATGCCGAAGCCAGTGGCGCGCCTTCGCGCACCTGCACCAGGGCATCCATGGCATCGGCCCGCATGGCGCGATTCGACAAGGTTTCGGCCGCAGCCTGCAAGGCTTTCAGAATGGGCACGCCCGAACCTGCCAGCATGGCCAAGGTGCCCGCAAAACGCGCGGCGTTGTAACCACGTGCGAGCCGCCCCAGCAAGGGCAACTCCAGCCAGAAGGCATCGAACTTGATGCGGAAGTCTTCATTGCGGCGCGCCAGCATCAGACCACTGAAACCGCCCACCAGCACCAAGGCCAGCAACCAGCCCCAGTTGCGCATGAAAGCGCTCAAAGCCAACATGACCTGAGTGAGCATGGGCAAAGCATGCTTGCTGCTGGTGAACACCTGTGCCACCTGCGGCACCACGAACACCAGCAAGGCCACCACGATCAGCACCGCAAACACCGACACAATGGCCGGGTACAAGGTGGCACCAATCAGCTTGGATTTCAAGGCCTGCTGCTCTTCCAGATCAGTGGCCAGCTTTTCCAGCACGCCACCCAACTGACCACTCTGCTCCCCCGCCGCCACCACGCCGCAGTACACCTCGTCAAACTCACGCGGTGAACTGGCCAGCGCGCGCGCGAATGGCGAGCCCGCATTGACCTCGGCACGCAGGTGGGCCACGAGCTCACGCTGCTTGGGATCTTCGGCCTCATCGGCCAAAGCCGTCAGGGCCCGCTCCAGCGGCAAGCCCGCCACCACCAGGCCACTGAGTTGGCGCGTCCAGATGGCCAGTGCCGATGCATTGAACACCCGCGGGGCAAACAGAACGGTGGACTGACGCTCGGCCTCGGCCACCACAGCATCGACCTTCAGGGGCACCAACTGCTGCGTGCGCAGCTGGGCTCGCGCGGCTTTGGCATTGTCCGCGTCCACCAAGCCGGTCACGGTCTTGCCGGCAGCATCCAGGGCTTCAAATCGAAAGGCGGGCATGGTGCAGCGGCCTTATTCGCGGGTCACCCGCAAGACTTCTTCCAGCGACGTCACGCCCTCGGCCACCAGTCGGTCACCGTCTTCGCGCATGGTCTTCATGCCCTTCGACTGCGCGTGCTCAAGCAACTTCGACTCGGCCGCTTCGGCGTGGATCAAAGCGCGAATCTGGTCATCGGCCACCATGAGTTCATACACACCGGTACGCCCCTTGTAGCCCGACATGCCGCATTCGGGGCAGCCTACCGGATGCCAACGGCCGGCATCGTCCTGACGCTTGCAGTGCACGCACAGTTTGCGCACCAGGCGCTGGCCCAGCACGCCCAGCAAGGACGACGACAGCAGGAACGGCTCGATGCCCATGTCGGTCAAGCGCGTGACCGCACTGGGGGCGTCATTGGTGTGCAAAGTCGCGAGCACCAAGTGCCCCGTCAAGGAGGCCTGCACGGCGATCTGGGCGGTTTCCAGGTCACGGATTTCACCAATCATGATGACGTCCGGGTCTTGCCGCAGGATGGCGCGCAGCGCCTTCGCAAAGGTCAACTCGATCTTGGCGTTGACCTGGGTCTGGCCAATGCCGGGCAATTCGTATTCGACCGGGTCTTCCACGGTCAGCACATTGGTGGTGGTGGCGTCCACCGTGCTCAAGCCGGCGTACAGGGTGGTGGTCTTACCCGAGCCGGTAGGGCCCGTGACCAACACGATCCCGTGCGGCTGACGCAACAGGCGCTTGAACTTGTCCAGCGCATCGCCGCTCATGCCCAGCGACTCAAGGGTGAACTTGTTGGCGTCGCCCTTGTCCAGAATACGCAGCACGGCACGCTCGCCATGCGCCGAAGGCAAGGTCGAAACCCGCACGTCCACCGCGCGGCCGCCAATGCGCAAGCTGATGCGACCGTCTTGCGGCAAACGCTTCTCGGAAATATCGAGCTCAGCCATGATCTTCAAACGCGAGATCAGGGCCGCGTGCAAGGCCTTGTTGGGTTGCACCACTTCACGCAAGGTACCGTCCACCCGGAAGCGCACGGCCGAGGCGCGCTCATAAGGTTCGATGTGAATGTCAGACGCGCCGTCCTTGGCTGCCTGGGTCAGCAAGGCGTTGAGCATGCGAATGATGGGTGCGTCGTTGGCCGACTCCAGCAAGTCTTCCACGGCGGGCAGGTCTTGCATCATGCGCGACAAGTCCACCGCGCTTTCCACTTCCCCCACCACCGCAGCGGCACTGCCTTCGCCACCAGCGTAGGCAGCCGCAATACGCTGAGACAAGGCCTCTTCCGGCTCACGCTCAATGGCGTTGACCACAAAGGCGCGCATCACTTCAGACAAGGCCGAAGGCGACACCTTCTCGCTGGCCCACAGGGTGGCCTGCTCGTTTTCATGCTCTAGAAGCAAGCCATTCGCCTTCGCAAAGGCGTAAGGCAGAGGGTGGCGGGCACTCATTGCACACCACCGGCCTTTGGCTGCGGCGCCAGCTTGCCACCATACCCAGAGTCACGCGGCATCACGATGGTGGGCGACGCGTTCGGGTCATCCAGGGGCTGCACCACGTTCGGCGCGGGGCGTTGCGCTGAGTTTTGCAGCGGCTCCAGCATGGGCACCTCGTTGATCGGCATCACCACGCTCTTGTCGGGCTTGGACTCAGCCTGACGCTGGCGCATGAACTCGTAGCGATCCATCGTCAGGTTGTTGCTCTCGTCTTGCGAGCGCATCACCACCGGACGCAGGAACACCATCAGGTTCTTCTTGGCACGTTCACGCGAACGGCTCTTGAACAGATTGCCCAGCACCGGAATGTCGCCCAGCACTGGCACTTGCGAGTCCCCGTCGCTGTAGGCATCAGACAGCAGGCCACCCAGCACCAGGGTCTGGCCGTCGTCGATCACCACGGTGGTTTCAATCGAGCTCTTGTTGGTGGTCAGACCCGAGTTGGATGACTTGCTGGTCGCATCGACCGACGAGTTTTCCTGGTACACGGTCATGCGCACGGTACCGCCCTCACCCACCTGGGGTCGCACACGCAGGGTCAAGCCCACATCCTTGCGCTCCACGGTGGTGAAGGGGTTCACCGACCCCGAACCCGAGGTGGCGCCATTGGTGTAGGAACCCGTCACAAATGGCACGTTCTGGCCGACCACGATCTTGGCTTCTTCGTTGTCCAGCGCAATCATGTTGGGCTTGGACAAGACATTGCCGCCAGCATTGTTTTCCAGGAAGGAAGCCAGGGCGCCCAGGTTGTAGGTGCCGTCGGACATCTTGTGCAACATGCCAATGTTGAAGCCACCCAGGCCTCCCAGCACCGACTTCGACGCTGCAGCCAGGCTGAACAACCCGGGAATGGTGGTGCCACTGGTGCTGGTCGACAGGTTGGTGCCGGCACCCACGATGTTGTTGGTGCCTGCCGCCCCCGCCCACTGGAAGCCCACTTGCGCCAGCTTGCTTTCATCCACCTGAACGATCATGGCCTCAATGTAGATCTGGGCACGACGACCATCCAACTGATCGATCACCGCGCGCAACTGCTTGTACAGCGCGTCGGTGGCGGTGATCACCAGCGAGTTGGTGCTGGGGTCGGCCTGAATGAAGCCCCCCGTGGAAGGCTGGGCCGAGGCACCCACTGGCGCCGTGGCCTGCGCGCTGGCGCCACCCGCATTGGCCTGCTGGTTCATGCCGCCGATCTGAGCCGACATGCCCGACTGCATCGGGCTAGTCGATGCCCCACCGCCCGACGCGTTGCTGCCACCGCCCGCGCCAGGGAAGGCCGCGCGCAGCACCTGGGCCAGCTTCACGGCATCGGCGTTCTTCAGGTAAACCACGTGAATGCCACTGCCCGCCAACCCGCTCGTGCCTGGCTTGTCGAGGCGCTGCACCAGGTTGCGAACCATGGCCATGCGGCCGGCGTTCGGGGCGCGCACCATCAAGGTATTGGTACGGGGGTCGGCCATCACCTGTGTGGGCATGCCCACCGCCGCGCCCGGCGCCCCAGCAGCGGCGCCACCATCGGCCAGCTTCTGCACCACGGGCGCCAGATCAGACGCAATCGCGTACTGAAGCGGAATCGCTTCCATGTCGGTGGCCGACGGCACATCCAGCGCCGCAATCATCTGCGCCATGCGCTTAAGGTTGTCGGCGTAGTCCGTGATCACCAGCGTATTGGTGCCGGTGTTGGCGTTGATCGTGTTGTTCGGGCTGATCAAGGGGCGCAGCACCGCCACCAGGTTGTTGGCGCTTTCGTACTGCAGGCGGAAGATCTGCGTGATGATCTGGTCACCCGACTTGGTCACATTGCCCACGTCCACCGTGCCGGTCTGCAACTTGGCTTCGGCCTCTGGCACCACCTTGAGCATGCCCGCCACCTCGACCACACTGAAGCCCTGGCCGCGCAAAGCCGACAGGAAGTTCAGATAGGCCTCACGCGGGGTCAAGGGCTGCTCGCTGTACAGCGTGATCGCGCCCTTCACCCGAGGGTCGACCATGATCTGGCGATCCAGAATGGCCGCCATCGCGCGCGACACGCCCTCAATCTCGGCATTGACGAAATTCAGCGTCACACTCGGCGGCGCTTTCTTGATCGTGGCGGCCATGGCCAACCCCGCCACACCCGGCAGCAAACCGGAAGGACCGAAGGTCAAGGCCAAAGCCGTCGCCAGCGCGATGGCACGTGTGCGAGACAAGGAAGGATGGGTCTTCATGACTTATCCGATCGAAATGACAGAGTGATCACCCGCACGGCGACCAATGATGTTCAGGAGGTTGTCGAGGGCGCCCCGGTCGGCCTCGACGGCCGTGGCATTCCCGCGGAAACGGGTGCCCCCCGGCCCCACCGTGCCTTGGCCCGTCAATTGCAGCGAGCCATCCAGGGTGGTCAGATTCAATTGCAACTGGCCTTGGGCATCCCCCAGCAGGTCCAGCCGGTAAGAGCCCAGGCGATCCAAGGTGGAAATGGGTGAAGACACATTGTCGAGCGACAGATCCGCCTGCCCCTCGACTCGCAAGCGACCCTGCACCCACTCCACCGCGAGATCCCGCGTATTCATGCGCAACAGGCCGCCCAATTGCAAGGTATTCCAAGGCGTACCCAGCCCCCCGAGCCAGGCCGCAGGCCAATGCCCGACCGGGCCCATGGCCACCAGATCGGCATCAGGCGCCCCCGGATTGAGTTTGACTTCAGCTCGCACCCGCCCCCAGCCCGGCTTGATGTCCAGCACCACCGGCGTGGGCAGACAGCAATCTTGCTGCAAAGACACGCGCACCCCAAACCCCTTGAGTTTGATGCGCCACGCCAGGCGGCCAGGCAAGGCCCGGGCATCGCGGCTACCGGGCCCACCGGTCAGAATGGCCACGGCGTCGCCTTGCCAGACCGTGCCCTGCGACTCAGCCAACAGCAAGCGACCACCGGTCAACTCGACCACGCCCTGGGCCAACCAGCTAGCTGGCGCGAACAACACTACGCCCACCAACGCACCCAGCGCAGCGCCCCACTTGCCCCACCGCTTGCCGGCCTTGCGCATGTTCTCCCAGCGCGCAACCTCCAGCGTGGACTCGAGCCAGCGGGTGGTGACCGCCCCCGCACCCTTGAGCCAGGCGGGGCGACGTGAAAAGAAGGAAGGCACTGCCATTGCGTCGGTCCTGTTCGGTCTTATTGACCTTCAGATCCCGGCCCCAAGGCCAAGATCACGGTACCGGAGTAACGACCGGGTTCAGTCTGGGTCAGCGTGACCTCAACCGGCTTGGCGCGCGCTGCGGCGCGGATCTCATCCAGCCAGCCCGCCAGCGCCTCGCCCGACACTGCATTGGCAGCCAGGGTAGCCCGATCGCCTTGAATCATCAAGCGGCCCGCTTGCCCTAAACGTTCGGTCGCAGCCTGAAGGGCCGCCGCTGCCTGCACGGGAGGCACAGGCGGACGCTGACGCAGCGACTGCACCTCCAGCGCCTGGCGCCGCATGACTTCCAGCTGACCGTTGACCTCATTGAGTTGGCGGGGGGTTTCCTGCAGCGACTTCACGGCGGGACGAATGCCCACCATGACCAAGAGCACCAGCCCCCCCAACCAGGCCGCCACGGTCACCAACCGACGCTCGCGCGCAGGCATGGCCGACCACTTGGACAGCCAGGCTTGCTTGAGGTCTTGCAGGGATTGAAGATGTTCAGACATGGGTCGATTCAGCCATCAGGAACGCGCCGCACGACGCAGGGTGACTCGGCCGTCCGATGCGGACTCCATAGAGATGCCGGCGGCATTCAAACGCCCACGGATCTGCTCGATATCCGCCGGACTCCAGGTGCGCGGCGGGGTCAGCGTCAAAGAAGTGCCGTCATATTGAAGAGAAGCCGACGGCTGATCCGAGGGCCACACGGTCGCGGCTGCGGCCATCAGGCTTTCCAGGTCGCTGTCGCCGACCTGCCCGGCCGAAGCACGCAGCACCTCGGTTTCCTTTTGCATCTGGGCATAGGCATCAAACACCGCCTGGACATGCGGGTGCGCCTGCTTGAGCACGGTCACCATCTCGGCACGCTTTTGCTTGACCAGGCGCCCTTGATGCCACGCCCACAAGTTCACGCCCACCAGTTGGGCCACGGCCAAGGCCGCCAGGCCGATGCGAACCGGGCGCCACTGAATGCCCATGAAGCGACGCCATTGGTCGCTGACGGCATACCAGCCTTTGCTTTGCGGGGTCAGATCGAACTGCAGCAAGTTCCACATCGAACGCGCGGCCAGCAACAAATGTTCAGCCTGCGCCTGAACCGTTACCACACGCCCCAGCCACCGCTCGGCAGGCGCCGCCACCGCCGGGGTGGCAAAAAATCGAATCTGCTCAGGGGTTTGCTCAGGCAACAGGGCGCGCGCCAAGCTGCCAGCAATCGGCCAAGTGGCCACGCCATCGCTGGTCGACCAGGTCAGCAGCACCTCGTTGCCACCAGCCGCATCGGCCTCGCCACCCCAATTGGCCTCATGAAAATAGGCCGTCGCGGGCTCATCCGGGCACACGGCCGGTACCACGCGCTGCACGCGGATCTTGGCCTTTTCCAAGGCCATCAACTGGCTGGTCAACCACGTGTGGTCACACACCGCCACCCACGCATCCAAGCCCGCGCGCCCCATGGGCTCCACGGCAAAGTGCAGGTTATCGGGTTCGTCCAGCAGGGCGTCTTCCAGCATGCCTGCCAAGGCTGCACGCAAACGCGTGCCAGGTGCTTTGGGCAAGGCCAAACGGTGCCAGCTCACATCGGTGGGGGCCATGACCGCAATGACCATGTCGGCCCGCGGCAGCATATTGGCCACGCAACGGCCATGGCGCGTCACCGCCTGCCCATCCGCGCTCAGCACGTAGGCATATTCCTTGGTCGCGGACGACGGCGCAGCCGACTCGCTCTCAGGCAAGTCGGGACTCAGGCGCGAACGCGCTGGCAGTTGAAGGATGAGAAAGCTCATACCCGTAGGACAGTTGTACACGCCTAGCTTAGGCGCAATCTGATTGTAGGAGCGGGGGAATAGGGCGCTTTTAGGTACGGATACTTGCCAAAACAACGCCCGCCCACCACGTTCGCGGGGGGATCAAGGCTGGGGTGAGCCCTCATTGAGGCGATCCACCCCGGCGAAGCGTGCCCGGCTGCGAACCTGTATATCTGTGCCGACGCGTTGCACCACATGGCGCTGCTCGATGACATTGTCTTCGTAACGCAAACGCCCACGCACCTCGAAGAAATCTGACGACACCGTGATCCGCGTCAGGTTCAGGTTTTGCACCCCCAACAAGGTCTGCACCTCGTCAGGCGACTTGAACGCATTGCGCTGACGGGCCTGCACCAGGCGAGCCGCCCGAGCCAGATCAAACCCCTCGATCACCGACGCGATGACCTCCTTGGGGGCCGTGTTCACGTTGACCTGCGTTCGGTCCGGCAGCAGCGTCAGATAAGGGCGCAGCTTTTCCACCGTCCCGGCATCCAACCCCAGCCAGGTCAGCTGATCCATGCTTTGCGGCAACAAAGGCGCGGCCGCACGCTGAGCCGCCCCCCCCAACTTGGCCACCATGGCCGGATCATCCCCTTGCGAGGCCAGAAACGCTTTGCGGTACGACTGCGCCAAGGTATCAGCCAACGCGCCCGGCAAACCTGAAAACTCGCACAAGCGCTTGAGCACGGCCAACTCTTCAGGAACAAGATCGAGTTGATCGTTGATCACATTGCGCAAGTTATAGCGCGCTGTCACATCCTCCACCTTCCCGGACAGGAAGGCTTCAGGTGCATCATCGGAGTTGTCCTTGTCGGTCGCCAGGAAGCTCGACAAGCGCGCCTCGGCCAAAGGAATGGCCCAAGGCTCCCCCAGGTGATCGGGCCCACCATTGCGTTTGTCCTCCTTGAGGATCAAGCGCGCCCAGTCCAACGCCCCGATCAGCACCCACTCCGACTGCGAACGCACCCGTTCGGCCGCTTCAATTTGAACGGCACGCCACTGCTGCCACACCATCGAGGCCGAGAACGTGGCCACCAAGGTCACGATGACCATGGCCATCAGCAACGCAGCGCCACGCTGCTGCGAGGGGCGCGATGACCGATTCAAAGAGAGCGTGCTGCGCATTGCATTCATGCCTCGCCCCCATCAGTTCGGTTGCGGCGGCATGATCACGTCACGCGTGACCGCCCCCGAAAAACCACTGCTCGGCCCCAAGGTCAGCACCACCCGAATGGCTTGCGGCAGCACCTCTTTGGTCTGCGTCGCCACAGCAGGCGCCGTAGCCCCGCCCGATGGCGCCCCCACATTGCCCCGCACCTTGGCCACGTCGTTCGACGACTGGCAGTTGGACCAGTTGCCATTGCGGTGGCAATACACCTGCCACTGCTCCAAACCCGGCTCGGCCACCAGGGTGCCCGGCTCCTTGCCTTGCAACTGGAAGGAGCGCATCCATTGCTGCTGCAAATCCCCTACCATCGTCGTCGCCGCGCTGGCCCAGCGCACCCACTGTCCATTGCGCAAAGACCAGACCACCATCTGCGCCCCGGCTCCGGTCTTGCGCGTCATGCGCACATTGGCGCCGTCAAACTGCCAGGCAGGCACCACCCCGGTATCCATCACGGCCGACAAGTCCGCCTCCCACTGCGTCATCACCGACTGCAAACGCAAGGTCTGCTTGAGCTTGCCATCGGCCACCTCGCGTGCCTTGGTGATGCCGTCCATGCCCTTCCAGGCAGTTGCCGACATCACCGCCAAAATGAGCAAAGACACCAGAACTTCAATGAGCGTGAAGCCAAGTTGACCTGACTGGATTGCGCCCCACCTCATCAGAACCTCGGCAGGATGGTCGACAACAGCACAATCGGCTGCTTGTCTTCGTCAAACACCTGGGTATCGACCCGACGGAAATTGATATTGGGCGTGGGCCTCACCACCATGTGCCCCGGCAACTCCCGCCCCATTTGCTGGCAGGTGAAATCGCTGTCGCCCACAGACGGGTAGCTCTTGGTCAAACGCAAAGCCGTCAAATGGTTTTCAGCGCACCACTGAGCCAGCGTCAGATCGGTCATGCGCTGGGCATTGAGCGTCAGCCCACCGGCCGCCTTGATGCCCGCAGACAGGGTCATGGCCACAACCGCCAGCGCGACCAGCACTTCGATCAGGGTCATCCCCCGAGATGACATGCGCTCAACGTACCGCACCGACCACTCCAGACTCAACCCCCACCTCGGCCTCTTGCGGCCGCACCACATCAAACGGCGCCAAGCCATCGGTACCAATCGTGATGCGCTGCTCCCCCAAGGTCAACACCACTTGCTGGGGGCCGATCACCGGCTCCGGGCCCAGCACAATGCTCTTGCCACCCACCACCTGAGCAGTCACCTCTGGCTCCATCCACTTCAAAGACGGCAGTAGGGCCGGCGGCAAACCGACAAATTGGTAGTCGGCATCGGTGCCATTCGATTGAGGCACCCACAACACAGTGATGGCCCCTGTGCGGGCCTGCGTACGGGCGGCCTCTAACTGCGCGATCAAACGCGCAGCTTCTCGCTCCAGTCGAGTGGCCGACGGATCGGGAATCGCCAGTGACACCACCGCTGTGGTGATGGCGATCATCGCGATCACCACCATCAACTCAAGCAGCGTGAACCCCCGATGGCGCATGGCCTCACTGCCAGGAACCGATATCGGCATCCCGCCCTTCGCCACCGCTCTGACCATCCGCGCCGAAACTGAACACATCGACGGGGCCCTTCACACCCGGGTTGACGTACTGGTAGCCGCGTCCCCATGGATCGTTGGGCAGCTTCTCCAGATAGGGCTTCCAATTAGACGGAATCGGGCCCGTGGTGGGCTTGGCCACCAGCGCCTGCAAGCCTTGCTCGCTGGTCGGGAAGCGCATGTTGTCCAACTTGTAGAGCTTGAGCGCCTGCATCAGGTTGGCCACGTCAGTCTTGGCTGCAGTCACACGGGCATCGTCTGCACGATCCAGCACATTGGGGACGATCAAGGCGGCCAGCAAGCCAATGATCACCAGCACCACCATCAATTCGATCAGGGTGAAGCCTCGTTGCACGGCCTTGACCGTGGTGTGAGCGGCTTGCGGGAATTTCACAATCAGTTTCATTTTCGGTCCGTATGAATGCTGCAAAAGGACTGCTG
>CAYVOP010000074.1:0-16771 GCA_964453105.1 uncultured Aquabacterium sp.
GCTTCGGCGGCGTGACCCTGGGCGGCAAGATCGCCCCCATCTTCTTCAACACCCAAGAAGACTCCGGCTCGCTGCCTATCGAAGTGGACGTGTCCGCTTTCGAAATGGGCGATGTCATCGACATCTTCCCCTATGACGGCAAGATCGAAAAGAACGGCGCTGAAGCTGCCAAATTCGAACTGAAGTCGCAAGTGCTGCTGGACGAAGTCCGCGCTGGTGGCCGTATCAACCTGATCATCGGTCGCTCGCTGACTGGCAAGGCACGTGAGTTCCTGGGCCTGGCTGCTTCGACCCTGTTCCGCCTGCCCGTGGCCCCCAAGGACACCGGCAAGGGCTTCACCCTGGCTCAGAAGATGGTCGGCCGCGCTGTCGGTCTGCCCGAAGGCCAAGGCGTGCGTCCTGGCACCTACTGCGAGCCCAAGATGACCACCGTGGGTTCGCAAGACACCACCGGCCCAATGACCCGCGACGAACTGAAGGACCTGGCTTGCCTGGGCTTCTCCGCTGATCTGGTCATGCAATCGTTCTGCCACACCGCTGCTTACCCCAAGCCAGTGGACGTGAAGATGCACCGCGAATTGCCAGCTTTCATCAGCAACCGCGGTGGCGTGGCCCTGCGTCCTGGTGACGGCGTGATCCACTCGTGGCTGAACCGCTTGCTGTTGCCTGACACCGTCGGCACTGGCGGCGACTCGCACACCCGCTTCCCCATCGGTATCTCCTTCCCTGCCGGTTCCGGTCTGGTTGCCTTCGGCGCCGCCACTGGCGTGATGCCTCTGGACATGCCTGAGTCCGTGCTGGTTCGCTTCAAGGGCAAGATGCAGCCTGGCATCACCCTGCGTGACCTGGTGCATGCCATCCCCCTGTACGCCATCAAGGCTGGTCTGCTGACAGTGGCCAAGGCTGGCAAGAAGAACATCTTCTCGGGCCGCGTTCTGGAAATCGAAGGCCTGCCAGACCTGAAGGTTGAGCAAGCGTTCGAACTGTCTGACGCTTCGGCTGAGCGTTCCGCTGCGGGTTGCACCATCAAGCTGAACAAGGAGCCTGTGGCCGAGTACCTGAAGTCGAACATCGTTCTGATGAAGAACATGATCGCCGACGGTTACGCTGACGCACGCACCCTGCAACGCCGTATCGAAGCCCAAGAAGCCTGGTTGGCCAACCCCAACCTGCTGGAAGCTGACGCTGATGCCGAGTACGCAGCCATCATCGAGATCGACCTGGCCGACATCAAGGAACCCATCGTCTGCTGCCCGAACGACCCAGACGACGCCAAGTTCCTGTCTGAAGTGGCTGGCACCAAGATCGACGAAGCCTTCATCGGTTCCTGCATGACCAACATCGGTCACTTCCGCGCCGCCGGCAAGCTGCTGGAAGGCAAGAAGGACATCCCAGTGCGTCTGTGGGTGGCTCCTCCTACCAAGATGGATGCTGCAGAGCTGACCAAGGAAGGCTACTACAACACCTTCGGCCAAGCCGGTGCTCGCACCGAAATGCCTGGCTGCTCGCTGTGCATGGGTAACCAAGCTCAGATCAAGGAAGGCTCGACCTGTATTTCTACGTCGACCCGTAACTTCCCGAACCGTCTGGGCAAGAACACCAACGTGTTCCTGGGCTCGGCCGAGTTGGTGGCAGTGGCTTCCAAGATGGGCAAGCTACCTACACCAGCCGAGTACTTGGCTGAGACCGGTGTGATCGCCAAGGATGCCGACAACGTCTACAAGTACATGAACTTCAACCAGATTGAAGAGTACGTTGAGACTGCTGCCACCGTGAAGGCCTGAGCCTGAACGTCAAGCTGGATGGGCATCGCACCCCATCCACAGAAAACCCGCCCGGGCAACCCGGCGGGTTTTTTTATGCCTGGCAGAAACCCTCAAATTGCCACATTGTAAAATTTGTCCCAAATTCTAGGGATTGATCCATGGAAACTCCGGAGGGTCTGAGAGCGCAGGCTGATTGATACTGCGATGCCCCTCCGCTCTCGTTGACGATGCTTCACTCGGACCTATCTGCAGGATTGGCGCTAGCCTCCGGCGCATCACAAGCCTTTGTGGCCGGCGTGTTCCTGCGCTTCATGAGGGCCAGGCCGAGCTGGGGGCTGGGCTGGCTGGCCGCATCCTTTGCCATGGCGGCCGTTTTGAACATCGGTGCAGCCCTCACATTGAGCTTCCTGCCTGAAGCCCCGAACCAAGTCATCTGGCAACTCGCCAACTTGGTTATCGGGATCACCTGCATGGGCACGCTCGTCGCGGGGGTGCGCCTGTATGTGGGCGAAACCCACCCGCGTCCTTGGTTTGCAGTCACGGGCACCGCCGCGCTGTACCTACTACTCATCTCGGTACGACGCATTCACCCTGACTGGAACCTCGCCATCGGTGGCGCCATGCTGGCTGCGGCTCTGTACATCTATCTGGCTGTGCTCTGCAGGCGCGCAGCGCAACGCGAACCAGGTGTAGGCCACGGCATCGCCGCGGCCATGATGACCATTTACGCCCCCATGGTGTTGGGCGGATTCCTGATCGGGATGGACCCAGCCGAGCTTCGCTACTGGGGGGCTGTGCCCTACTCCTTGGCCGGATTGGGTTTGATGTCTGCTTGCATGGGGCGCTTCCAAGCCGAACTGCGCGAACTGAACGAATCGCTGGAGTTGCGCGTGCAATCGCGCACACAAGAACTGCAAGAACTGGTTCAAGGGTTGGAATCGTTCAACCGCATGGTGTCGCACGACCTGAAGGGGCCACTTGGGGGTGTGCACGGCATCAGTGGCCTGACCCTTCAGGCCCTGGAGCGGGGCGACACCGATAAAGCGAAACGCTTTGTTCAGGCGATTCACTCGGAATCAGAATCGCTCACCGGATTGATCAATGATCTGCTGGCATTGGCGCGCGCATCTCAGGCCCACATTGAAAAGCAAACCCTGCCTGTGCAAACCATCGTGGACGATGCGCTCAAGGCCATCGAAATCAGTCATGGCCATGGCTACACTCGCGTTGTTCGCTGCATGGGCCTGAATGCCACAGTTGAGGCAGACCCCGGCTTGCTGCGCCAGGTCATGATCAACCTCATCGGGAACGCACTGAAATACTCTAGCCGGGTAGATCAGCCTGAAGTACGCATCGTGGTACAGCCACAAGATTTCGGCACCGAGCTCATCGTGTCAGACAACGGCGTAGGCTTTGACCCCGCGCGCAAGGACGAGCTGTTCAAGCCCTTTACCCGTCTGCACACGCAGGCCGATTTTGAGGGGGTGGGGGTTGGCCTCACCATCGTGCAACGCATCGTGGCGGGGCATGGCGGCAAGGTGTGGGCAGAGAGCCAACCAGGACGTGGCGCCAGTTTTCATGTCTGGTTTCCAGACTCCTGATCTGCTGCTGACCTGCCTAAAAAGGCCCTCAAAGTAGAAACTTACCTCCGCTTTTGAGGCGGTTGCATGCCCAATTTGACCAGAGCCCCGCGCACCTCAAAACGCGCCGTTGCTTTGACCTGCCCAGATGAATCAACCAGATCAAGAACATGGTGCCCCGGCCACATGGGCCAAAGTGTTTGAACTGCGGCTCCCAGTTGCTTGCCATCCATACGCAAGCGCCATTGCCGGTCCAATCCCGCCACCACGTTGATCGTGAGCTTCTGTACGCCCACCGGAATATCCGGATCCATCGCAAATATGGTGCGGTCTACTGGTGAAAGAATCAGGTCAGATGCAGTGCCTCTGGCGCTGGCCAGTCGGACCAAGGATTGAGCCGTCCCAGGCAAAAACCACTCCTGCCTATCAGGCTCCAAGTGCCGCTCGAATGCCACCTCGGCCGTCATTACCCCCGATGGCGGCGGAGGTGGGCCAGACCATTGCGGCCCACTCAAATTTTTGTGCAATTCGTCTAACACTGCGCGCCAGATGGGCGCAGCACCAGTTACCCCCGACACGTCCCACATGGGCTCACCATTGGCATTGCCAACCCATACCCCCACGGTATAGCGACGAGAGAAGCCGACACACCAGTTGTCGCGCATGTCTTTGCTGGTTCCAGTTTTGACGGCAGACCAATAGCGTGTCGCAAGAGCATTGTCGAGGCCAAACGTGGGGACACGCGCTTCGCGATCAGACAGCACATCGGCCACCACATAGCTGGCCATCGGGTCCATGACCATTTTGGATTTGGTTGTCGAGGAAGATGCCTGAGGTCGTGACGAACGCAGAGCCAGCCAAGGACTGACCGCTCCGCCTGAGGCCAAAGCACGGTATGCATTGGCCAGCGAGACCAAGCTCACTTCAGCAGAACCCAAAGCCAGACTGTAGCCATAATAGTCGCCAGCGCGGGCCAAGGGCAGGCCAAGGTCACGCAAACGTTGACCGAATCGTTCAGGCCCCACCAACACCAAAGCCCGAACCGCAGGTATGTTCAACGATGAAGCCAAGGCGGTACGCACCGACACATGTCCTTTATAGCCACGGTCGTAGTTTTGCGGGATGTACAGGCCCGCCGCCGTGCTCAACCCCACCGGAGAATCATCTATCAACGACGCAGCCGTCAACCAGCGCTGCTCAATGGTCATTTCATACAGAAACGGCTTCAATGTTGATCCGGCTTGCCGCATGGCCATCACGCCGTCCACATCACCTGCTTGCGAGAGTTGCCCGCTTGATCCCACCCAGGCCAGCACCTCGCCTGTGGCGTTATCCAGCACCACAATGGCCCCATCTTCAACATGCCGATGGCGCAATTCGGTCAGGTGTCTGCGCAAGGTGTCTCGTGCAAAACGCTGAATACGTGCGTCCAAAGTCGTAGGCACATCACCATATGCGGAACGAGACGGATCAGTTGAGGCCATCAGCTTGCGAGCCAGGTGCGGTGCCAACTGGTTGTCAGCATCCAAGCGCTCCACCCGCCTTTGAGACAATATCTGTGCAACATAGGCCTTCATCACGGTGCAAGCACTGGCCTGATCCTGTTCGGTCAACACGGCGCACGCCCGCACGGCCACACGATCAGCTGGCGCATTGGGTGCCCGTATCAAAGCGACGGCCAGGGCGGCCTCTTCCAAATTCAAGCCGCTGGGGTATTTGTGAAACAAGGTCGATGACATGGCCCCGATGCCGACCGTCTCACCTCGGAATCCAACCAAATTGAGATAGGCCTCCAGAATCTGGTCTTTGCGCCAGTTCCGCTCCAGGCGCAAGGCCGTAGCGGCCTGACCGACCTTGTTCACCCAACTGCGCCCGGTTTTGCCATCGCGACTGGTGGCCCATTGCTCATCAAGCAAGCCCGCCAATTGCATGGTGACGGTGGAAGCGCCCCGTGTGCGGCTGTTCCACATATTGGCCCAAGCCGCCGCACCCACACCTTGCCAGTCGACACCAGCATGCTGATAGAAGCGCTTGTCTTCTGACAGCAGCAAGGCGGTCCGAAAAGCAGGTGACACATCTTTGAGTGCCACCCACTCACCACGCAATGCGGAAGCGTCGGTGCGCACGGCCTGCAAACGTTGCCCGTGGCGATCCAATAACCACGCGTCAGATGATCGATAAGACAGCTTCACTTGATCGAAGCTAGGCAAACCGAATGCTACACCGCTCAAGCCCATGAGCGATGCGGCGAGCAGGACACGCCAACTGCGACGAGCCACGATCAAGGGCCCACCACCATCGCCGCATTAGGCGACTCGCCAAACATCTCGGGCGCGTACATCGCTTCCACCCTGGTCTGAGGGATGTTAAACGTACCAGGGTTGTTCAAACGAACGGTGTATTCGATGCTGAACTTGCCTTTGGGCAGATACCGATAGTAGGCACGATAGGCTTCAAAGCTGCGCTCTTGATAGGCCAACCAGCCCCGATCGTCTTCTTGCTCAGCGTTGGTTTCCATCGTGCCATCGCGCCCCAGACCACTGCCCAAGATGGCTGCGCCACCAGGAATCGGGTCATTGACCACCACCCATGTGGCATCGGCCTGCACATCAATGTCCAGGTGCACACGCAACACATCGCCACGGCTGTATTGGCCTTTGGTTTTCTGCTCAACCGGCGTCACCGTTTTGGTGATGCGATAGCCCGAGCCAAATGGCACCAGCACGGGCACCGCTGCTTTGCTGGTGAAGGTGACCCAAGGCTTACCGCTGCCCTCGTGCTGAATGCGCACATTGACGGGCGCCTTGTTGCCCCCCACTGCAAACCCTGTTGGCCAGCCCAGGGCGACCGTGCCGCCGTTTACCGAACGAGACCAATCAAAGGCTTGCGCTTTGTCACCGGGCTCGAACGCGACACGCGACTGACCTGCGACGGGGTCCTTCTCGAACCGCTTGGAGAAAGCCTCTACCGCCACGGTGCCCCACGCGTTGGCCACTGTGGTCGACCACTTGCCCAACTGATGCCGCTGCAGCGTACCCACGACCAAACGGGGCAGATCGTCCTTCCACCCTGCACGGTCCAACACGGCCGTGATCATGCGCACGCTGTTGACGTCGCCATTGGCCATGAGCCACCACCAGCTGTCATCACGTTCGGTTGAGAAGCCCAAACGCGTGCCTTGCACATTGAGTCGTGCGCGCAAAATCTGCTCGGCTTCGCTGATGCGTTTGTCCCGGTCAGGAATTTCCTTCACGCGATCCAGCACCATCAGCCAATCGATCACTGCGCCAGTGGGCCACTGGTTGGGCAGGATCTGAATCGATCCCAACAGACGTGGCTGCACGCGGCCGGTCCTGCTGAGTGCCTCCAATGCTGCCACCTTGCGAACTTCCAGGTCGCCATTTTTCAGGAAGGCTGGCATCCAGAAATCGCGCTTCACGCGTCCTTCGATGAAAGCAATCAAACCTTGCTCCATCTTTTCGCGCGTGGCTGGCGGAATCCGGAAGTCATAGCCCAGCTTGCTGGCTTCATCGGTGATCGACAGCAGATAGGCAGTCAGCGAATCACTGCCGGTGTTGTGCCAACCCGAAGCCGGCGGGAAGTAGTTAGCCAGGCCATCTTCATCCAGATACAGAGGGATCTGGGCTGCGATGGCTTGCCAATAGCTCGTGTCTCGCAAGCCAATGGCAATGGATGTCTTTTGCTCCAGACAAGACCAGGGGTAGCGCTCAAAGTAGTGTTTGACACTTGGCAGACCATCGGCCAGCTTGGGCTTGAACGCCACTTCGATGCCGCCACGCAATGCACCATTGGCATCAGGCAACGCCTTCTGTGGCGCAGCAATTGGCAGGCTCAAGGCTTGATCGAACTGCATCAATGTCGCTTGCTGAACAGTGACCGGCACAGCCTCAGCCACCTTCTGGCTGAACTTCATGCGGTCTTGCGCTTGTGCACTGCGTGCACTGACTTGCCAATCCACCTGCTTGATGTTGTAGGGCACGGTCACGTCCCACGCCACCTCGGCTGCGGCATTGGCGTCGATGCGGACCTTTTGATCAGGCAAGGCATTTGCAGCTTGCGCTTGAACCGTCACCTCCATGACTTGAGCCGTCGTGTTTCTGACCGTGAACATCGCCTTGTAGTGATCGCCCTCGCGCACCAAGGGAGGCACGCCAGACAAAATTTGCAAGTCCTGAGTTGCACGGATTTGCGCACGCCCCATGCCGAACAGTGCGACGTTATCGCCCTTGATGGCATCGGTCACCGCCACGATTCGGAAGCTGGTCAAGGCGTCGTTCAATGGCACATCGACCACGGCTTCGCCCTTGCCATCCAGCACCACACGCGGGTTCCAGAGCAGCAGCGTGTCAAACAACTCGCGGGCGGGAAATTCTCCCCCACCGCCGCCAGCCGCTACCGCTTTTTTGCCGTAGTGGCGTTTGCCAATGATCTGCATTTGCGCCGTGGCGGTTTCAACGGCATAGCCGCGCGGTTGAATCATGGACTTCAAGATGTCCCATGACTCGTTGGGCTTGAGTTCCAACAATGCCTCGTCCACCGCAGCCAATGCCACCTCGGTGCCCGCAGGCGCTGGCGATCCATCGGGCAGGCTCACCTTGATGCGCACGCGACTGGTCGCGCGAATGGGGTAGCTCGTTTTGTCGGGCACCACATCCACCTTCAAGGTATGCGCTTTGATGCCCACCTCGATTTCGGCAATGCCGTATTTGAAGGCAGGCTTGGACAAGTCCACCATGGCGGTGGGCTCTTGATATTCTTGCCCTTCGGTGCGATAGGCTTGCCACCACTCAGTAGGCGCACGCCAGCCCCAAGTGAAGAAGGAATACCAAGGCACCTCACGAACGCGCCCTCGTACCTCGAGCACAGAGACAAACACATTCGGGCCCCACTCGGCCTTGACCGGCACATCAATGGTCGGATCTTTGCCATTGAGTTCAACCGTGAAGGTCTCCAAGATGCCATTGCGCTCAATGGATACCAAAGCGGTACCGTGGCGGAATGGGCTGCGAATCTGGAAGCGGGCCGTTTCACCCGGTTCGTAATTTCGGCGTTCAGGGATCACATCCATGCGATCCTGGTTGTCGCCACCGAACCAGACTTCGCCTTGACGCGTCACCCAAACGGTCGAAGCCGATTGGGCCAAGTTGCCGTCTTCGTCTTTGGCTTGCGCAATCAATTCGATGTCGCCCAAAGCCTTCATCTCGGCTTCACACAAGACCAAGCCACGCGCGTCACTCGTGCCGCTGCACAACTCGCCCAAGTCTTCGTCAGCGTTCTGGTTGTCATAGGCGTAAAAACCACCGACAAGACGTTTGCGCGTTGAAGTGGTACGGTGCGCCACACCCTTGACGCTGACTTTGACACCCACCTTGGGTTTACCCGTTGTGTCCAGCGCCATCACCTGCGTGGCCACCTTTTGGCGAATCGACACCCACGAATCGGTGCGTACTCCCAGCACCACGGCAGCGGGCCAAACAGGCAGCGTCTGACTGAGTGTCTGCACTTCGCCATTGGGGTCGGCATAGGTGGCTTGCACCAACAGTTGCTTGGGCACTTTGACTTCAGGCAGCTTGGCCAAAGTCACCTTGCCAGCGCCCTTCGCATCCAGCTTGACGGCCAACTTGTCCGCCACCAACTGGGCGCTGCCATCTCGTGCGCGGAAAGAGGTTTCGCCATCTTCCTCGTCCACATAGTCCTCCGAGAAGAACCCACGCGCATTGGGATCTCGAGGCTCACGCGGCGACTCGAATCGAAAGCCAGGGAACCGTTCCGTTCTCAATGCCGCCTGCACATCGGCATGCCCCAGTTGCGCAGACACACGCACCGGCAAATCAGCCGCGCCACCGCCATTGCCATAATTGATTTGCAAGCCAACCGGCACATCCTTGGGTTGAACCAAAGTGGACTTCGGGCCGATGATCCGGCCTGTCATCACAGGCAGCCTGAACTCTTCCACCCGGAACGCACCGGTCTGAATGGAACGATCGGCCCCCATCAAGGTGACGGTGTAGGAACCCAGTTTCGCGTCTTCCGGGATGTTGAACACCGTCTCGGCATAGCGATGGGCACGCCAACTCAAAGGGAAGGTGAATTCCTGACCTGAACCCTCGTGAACGATGCGCGCTTGGTTTGGCAATTCACTGGCACCCAACAAACGCATGCCCTTGAGTTGTTCTGCACGCGCCAAGTGCTTCATCGACACCGTCTGCCCGGCCCGCAACAAGGTGCGATCCATGATCGTATGGAAGCGCTCGCGTTCCGTTTCGTCAAAGGTCGTGGTATTGACATGGAAGCGCCAGGATTCGATGCCATCGTTCCAGGTCGACCAGACGAAGGCCATGTCTGCACGGCCTTGCTGATCAGTCTTGCGCGCGCTGATGAAGTAGCCCTCTTCGCGACTGACGCCACCGCGCTCGCAGTAGTTCCATGGCAGACGAGGCAACTCTTCGTCGATCTGTGCAAAGCCCTGTTTGTTGGTTTGACCTTTCCAGACCACCTTGCCACGACAGTCCGACACTTGTATCTGAGCGCTCGACACCGGTTTGGCCTGATCCAAGGTCGTGACCCACACACCCGAGTTCACGGCGCCCCACTTGAAATGCACACCCAAGTTGGTCACCAGCACACTGGTGCGAACATACATAGGAGCATCTCGATCCAACAGTGCCTTGCCCAACCGGGGGGATTCGACCTCGACCACGTGGAAGCCGGGCTGAGGCATCGGTATCCCAATAACCTCAAACGGATGAGGATCCGTACGGTATTGATTGGGCAATTCCAGCTTACGTGCAGACTTTTCCTTTTGCAACAAGCTGACAGTGCGGGTCTGGACTCGATCGTCTGCATCGGGGTCATACCCCGGCTCCGACTCGTCTTCATCCTCGCCGTAGCGCAGATTGCGCCGTGGCCCCTTGACGGCCTTTTTCTTGGCCTTGGGCGGCAGCTTGATGTTGAGCTCCGCCTCCACTTCGCTGCGATCCAGACGGTTCTCGTCATAGCGCTTGACCAAGGCCATCCATTCGATGATGGCAGCGTCGTCAGTCAACTTCAGATCACGCATGGCGTGGGGCATCTTGCCTTGCACAGTCGCCGCCTTGACTGCCAGATTGCCTTCGACGTGACGAACGGTCAGCGGCAAGGTGGGTTCGGCATTCAACTCCAATATGCCAAAGGTGGCACGAGGGAACTTGGCCAAAGGCGGTGCATCTGCCGTGCGGGTCTTGATCGGGAAGGCTTCCGCATTGGCAAGACGGCGGCCAGCATCGTCTGTCAGTTCCTTCGGAATCTCAATGCGGAGGTCTGCATTTTCTGGAAAAGGACCGCTGAACTCAACTGCACTGACGGCGCTTTCCGATGGATCGATCTTCACCTCCCCCTTGTTGCGAGAGAAGAAAAAGATCCATTTACGCCAACCGCCTGTATCGACCTCCACCAATCGCTCTTGCTGCTCGCCCCGGTCTTGTTCGACTCGGGGCTTCATCTCACCATCGGGCGCTTTCAGGACGATTTTTTCAGCCAACTTGCGTGGCACAGGCGACGAGAACTCGATCCGCATGGGGCGGATCGGCAAACAATTGGCACGGGCGTTGGAACGTTCGCAAGTAAAGCTGGCACTGAACGGCGGCTGCACCTTGTAGCTCAACCGCCGATCGGCCGTGTTTGGCACGCCTGAGGGTGTGGCAATCCCTTTACCCCACACCACTTGCACCTTGGTATCAGGTGGCAAAGGGCGTGCGCACTGCACCATGACCACACGCTCTTGTTGTGGCACCAAATCAACCGCTTTGAGGATGTCCGACCGCGTCTTGCCGCTCACCACCTTCAGCGGAACCCGCTCAGAAATGCCGCTGATTTCGCAATGCCCGTGCTTTTCAACAGAAGCAGGTGTTGCTGCGCCATTAAGCAGCAATGCAAAGATCTGATCCTCTTCGATCTTGCTGTGCTCGCTGTCATGGGGGTAGGCTCGAACCACGATGGGACCACCCGTATTGAAGTTGAAGCGCGAATCGCCGATCACGGCTTCGCCATTCAAAGATTTGGTCCCCGCTTTCAGTGACAGACCGCAGCGTGTTCCTGCTGGCACATCGTCCGTGAAGTCGTACACCCAGGTCTTGTCGTCAACCCAGCGACTGGTACCGCTGACCGGCTTATCTCCCTGGCAGAACACGTCAAATGGCGAGGACAAACGGGGATCGCCAAAACGGATCATGGAGTCGCTGAAGGTCACGCGAGCCTGGCGAACCTTGGACACCTCCCCCCGTGGGGACATCGTCTGCACATTGACCGCCATAGCGCGGGACAAACACAGCGCCATGACCAGAGCCAGACTAAAAATATGCCCCAAAGACAGACGCCCCGCCTGTTTGAATGCCGTACGCATGGCACTTCCCCCTATCGTCGTTTGGGCAGGACTATAGCGGGGAGAGTCGACAGAAAGAACCTCTTGAAACACGTTAAAAAGAGGGGCCCTCCTTGGGGGCAGCCATAATCCCCCCCTCACCGTGCTTTGAGTGGTGGCCCCCCACCCCGTTGTCGTATGTCTGAGGTGCAGGATACTTCTTCCCCCCCCAAAAAAACCACCCATGTCTGGCTGACGCGAGCCCTGTGGACGGGGTTGGGGCTGTTTGGCACCGTCCTGACCGCACTAGGCATCACCCTGGCGGTGCTCTACCCCCAACTGCCCGACACCGCCTCGCTGGCAAATTACCAGCCGAAACTGCCGCTGCGCGTGTACACCGCCGACGGGGTGGAAATTGGCGGCTTTGGCACCGAAAAGCGGACCTACCTCCCAGCCGACCAGATTCCCAAGCTGATGAAAGACAGCTTGTTGGCTGTGGAAGACGCCCGTTTTTACGAACACCACGGCATCGACCCGATTGGCATTGGGCGCGCCATGTTCTCGAACCTGACGGGGCGCCGCGTACAGGGTGCCTCCACCATCACCCAGCAAGTGGCTCGTACTTTTTTCCTGACACGAGAAAAGACCTTGTCGCGCAAGCTCAAAGAGGCCTTGCTGTCCTGGAAGATGGAGTCGCAACTCAGCAAAGACCAGCTGCTGGCGCTCTACATGAACCAGATCTACCTGGGTGCTCGCGCTTATGGTTTTGCGGAGGCATCGCAAACCTATTTTGGTAAGCCACTGGCCGAGCTGAATGCAGCCGAATGCGCCATGCTGGCGGGCCTGCCTCAGAACCCGGCCAACGTGAACCCGATCAAAAACCTGGACCGGGCCCTGGCGCGCCAAAAAGTGGCCCTGTGGCGCATGCATGACGCCGGCGTGATTGACGATGCCCAGTACGAGGCCGCCAAGGCGCAGAAGCTGGTCATCCGCAAGCCCACTGACGTAGAAGTGCATGGCGAATTCGTGGCGGAAATGGCCCGCCAGCAGGTCTACGCGCAATACGGCGAAGAGGCCTACTCTACCGGCATGAAGGTGATCACCACCTTGCGATCAACCGACCAGCAGGCCGCCTACAAAGCCCTGCGCCGCACCCTCATCGAGCATGAGCGTGCCCAGGCCTGGCGTGGTCCGGAAGACCAGGAAGATCTGGATAGCGACCTGAGCGACGAAGACCCCGCTGTGTCGCAGATTTTGTCTGACTACAGCGATGACGAAGACCTGCGCGTGGCCATCGTGACGGCCGTCAGCGCCAAGAACCTGACGGCGGTGCTGGCAAGCGGGGAAGTGGTTCGCGTCGATGCCAAGGGCCTGCGTCAGGCTCAAGCCGGCCTGAGCAACAAGGCTGCTGACAAGCTTCGCATTCGTCGTGGCGCCATCATTCGCCTGCTGCAAACGGGCAAGGATTGGTCGGTGACGCAGTGGCCGCAAGCCGAAGGGGCGCTCGTGGCACTGGACCCGAACAATGGCGACGTACGCGCTTTGGTTGGCGGATTCGACTTCCATCACAACCAGTTCAACCATGCAACGCAAGGCTGGCGTCAACCCGGCTCCAGCTACAAGCCCTTCTTGTATGCCGGCGCCATCGAAAACGGTGTGATGCCAGAAACCCTCGTCAACGATGCGCCGCTGACCGATGTGGGTGACTGGTCTCCGCAAAATTCCGACGGCTCGGCCGACGGCCCCATCACCGTGCGGCAAGCCCTGGCCCGATCGAAGAACCTGGTCACGATTCGTCTCGTTCAACTGCTGGGTACCAATGCCGCCCGCCAATGGAGTGGCAAGTACGGCTTCGATGTCGACAAGCAACCTGACAACCTGACTCTGGCGCTGGGCGCAGGCTCGACCACCCCCATGCAACTGGCCAGTGCCTATTCGGTCATCGCCAACGGCGGGCTGGCCGTGAAGCCGGTGTTCATTCGTCGCATCAACGACGCAAACGGCAACAAGGTCTTTGAAGCGCCTCCGCAAGTGGCGAGCGAAGAGCAGCGCGTGGTCCCGGCTCGCAATGCCTTCATGACCGCCAGCCTGCTGCAGGAGGTGACGCGCTCGGGAACCGCCGCCCGCGCCCAAGGCCAACTCAAGCGCCCCGACATCTACGGCAAAACCGGCACCACCAACGACGTGGTCGATGCCTGGTTTGCTGGCTTTCAGCCGAATCTGGTGGCGGTGGTATGGGTGGGGCACGATACCCCCAAGAGCCTGGGGTCACACGCTTCGGGTGGGTCGTTGGCCTTGCCCGCCTGGATCAACTTCATGGCTTCGGCCCTCAAGGGCATGCCGGTGGCCGAGATTCAGCCGCCAGAAGGCGTGGTTCATGCGAACGGCGACTGGCGCTACATCGAATGGGTCGATGGCGGCTTCATTCCCTCGCTGGGCCTGGATGACCAGCATGTCACACCCCAATTGATTCCTGGGCCACCTGAGGCAGCCAGCTCGGCGGCATCAGCCCCCGTTCAGGTGGAAGAAAACGACGGCGTGCCTCGCTGATCCTGGTCGGTCAGGTACAGCCGGAGGTCAAACTCGTACTGGTGGTAGTTGGGCTCCATGTGCTGGCACAGCTGGTAGAACGCCTTGTCATGCTCGCGCTCTTTCAGGTGGGCCAACTCGTGCACCACGATCATTTTCAGGAATTCGGGCGCGGTCTGTTTGAACAGGCTGGCGACCCGGATTTCGCGCTTGGCTTTGAGCTTGCCGCCCTGCACGCGTGACACCATGGTGTGCGTGCCCAAGGCGTGCTGAATCACCTTGAGCTTGTTGTCGTAGGCGACCTTGGTGATGGGATCGGCATTGCGCAGGTAGCGGTTCTTCAGCTCCATCACGTACTCGTACAAGGCCGTGTCGCTGCGCACATCGTGCTGCTCAGGGTAACGCCGGGCCAGCACCTCGCCCAGCTTGCCCGCATCCAGCAATTGCTGAACTTGCTGCAGCACATGAGGCGGATAGCCTCCTAGGTATTTCAGTGATTTTGAGAACCCGGCGCTCACGAGACGACTCCTGACTTCTCACTCACGGCGCAATCTGCTCGGCGTAGTCATACAGCGCACCCAAAATGTCTTGGCCGCGTTCGTCTTCGTCGCTGAGTTGTTCGCTCAAGGCATCGATGCGCTCAAAGAACTGCGACAAGGACATGGCCCCGCCCTGCCCTTCGTGCAAGCGAGCGGTGCAGTGTTGGTGCCAACGAGCCTGATCTTCCTCGCTCAATGAGTCTTCAAAATTGCGGGCGCGATAGCGGAAGAGCAACTCTTCCAGCCGTTCGTCTTCGAACGCAGGCTGGCGATCGGCCAGCTTGTGCGCACGCTCGTCGACAGGCATGGCTCGAATGCGGTCCAGCGTGCGACGATCGGCCTGCGATAGGAAGCCACCGTAAAGGTCTTCATCCACATCAACCGGCGCTTTGGAAGACGCGGGGCGCTCAAACACCTCAGCCCAGATGCCGGCCATGCCTGCACCTTTGGCCGCTGCGATTTCAGCGTGCTTCATGCACTGCTCCAGGTCGATGGACCACCGTTGCGCCACAGCCGGTGTGATCGTTTTCAGGTTGCCAATGACGATGGGGGACTTGTTGATGTGAATGCTCTTGATCGGCAAGCGCTGCACACCTTCGGGCAGCTCTTCCGCTTTGCTGAACATCCGTTCACGCATGGTTTGGGCATTCAAGCCAAACAACTCGGTGGGGTCGAAAGCCAAGTCCCACACGATGAGCTCGTTCTTGTTGGTCGGGTGCGGCGCCAGGGGCCACACCACAGCCATGCAGCCGCGCTCCACGCCATACATGCCCGAGATGTGAACAAAGGGCCGCCCCACGCCGATCTCGGCCAGCACGGCGTCTTTCTTGCGCAGCTTCAGGCAGAAGTCCCACAAACGGGGTTGCGCCTGCTTGATGACGCGGGCCATGGCAATGGTGGCGCGCACGTCAGACAAGGCATCGTGCGCAGCTTCGTGAGTTAGCCCGTTCGCCGCGGTGAGGTGTTCCAGCTTAAAAGAAGGCCGGCCATCTTCATGCTTGGGCCACTGGATGCCTTCGGGCCGTAGGGCCCAGGTGCAGCGCACCACATCGAGCAAATCCCAACGACCGCAGCCGTTTTGCCATTCACGGGCATAGGGGTCCATCAAGTTGCGCCAGAACAGGTGGCGTGTGACCTCGTCATCGAAACGAATGGTGTTGTAGCCCACGCCCACGGTGCCAGGCTGCGCCAACTCGCGTTCGATGGTGTCGGCAAACTCGTATTCGGGCAGGCCCTGTTCCACGCAGGTTTGGGGCACGATGCCAGTCAGCAGGCAGGCTTCGGGCTCGGGCAAATAGTCGCGTGGCGGCTGGCAATAGATCATCAGCGGCTCGCCCACCTCGTTGAGATCGGCATCGGTACGCACGCCCGCAAACTGGGATGGCCGGTCGCGCCGGGGCACTCGGCCAAAGGTTTCGTAGTCGTGCCAGTAGAAGGTGAAGTCGCCGCTCATGGAATTCAATACTTTGCATCACAGCAAAACGGCCCGCTGGAAATCCAGTCGGGCCGCTGTGGGGTTGGAACCGAAGGCGATCAGCGCTTGCGAATGACCACGCTGCCCACCGAGTAACCAGCGCCAAACGAGCACAGCACGCCCACATCGCCCGACTTCATGTCGGTGTGATGCTTGTGGAAGGCGATGACTACACCCGCCGAGGAAGTGTTGGCGAATTCGTCCAGGATCAACGGTGCCACATCAGGGCCCGCCTCGCCGCCAATCAGGCGCTTGACCACCAATTGGTTCATGCTCTGGTTGGCTTGGTGCAGCCAGTAGCGACGCACTTGAGTGGGCTCCAGCGACAGGGCCCCCAGGTGACCTTCGATGTGCGCAGCGGCAATGGGCACCACTTCCTTGAACACCTTGCGACCTTCTTGACGGAAGGTTTTGTCGCGGGCGTTCGGGTCGGTGTCTTCGCAACGGTTCATGAAACCGAAGTTGTTGCGAATGTTGTTCGAGAACTGGGTGGCCAGCTTGGTGCCCAGCACTTCCCACTGGTC
>CAYVOP010000075.1:0-16452 GCA_964453105.1 uncultured Aquabacterium sp.
GGGCTGGATGCCACCAACAAATGGCCCGGAGAAACCAGCCGGGAGTGGGGGCGCACCATCACCATGCCGTCAGATGTCACGCAAAAGGTCGACACCCTGCTCGCAAAGATCTTGCCGGAAATTGGAAAGTGAATTAATCTGGCGACGCCAACCGCGAGTTGGTATCAACTGAGGTGCAGTCACTGCATCTTGGGAAGTGGCAAACCAACATCTTTGCCCTTTCCTCGGACGGCCCGCGCGCCGCTCCAACCCCCGGCTTTGTCCGGGGGTTTCTCATTTCTGGAGCCTGTTTTTCGAGCGCTCAAGCCCTCGGCCTCTTGCGCCGAAATAGCTCGAATGTCGCAGAACACTTCCCCCCCCACGCCCGACGTTGTCGCTGCGCCCAGCCCCTGGCTGTTTGGCGACTCCAAAGCGCAGCGCTACGCCACCCGCCGGCTGATGCTGACCTGGCCTTGCTATGCGCTGGCCGACATCATCCTGTGCCTGGCCGCCGTCTTCGGCTACCTGGAGCCCTGGAAGGCTGGGGTTCAGATTGGCTACCACACGCTGGGTTTGTCCGCGTTCTACCTGCTGCTGCGATCCGGTCGCTTCGAGCAGCATGCCGAGCCCACGCTGGCCTACCCGCAGGTGCTGTTCGGCTGCAGTGCCGTGGCGCTCAGTTACGGGCTAGACCATGCAGCCAGTGCTTCGGCACTGCAAATGCTGCCGCTGATTCTGGTGTTCGATCTGCAGCGGCTGACCATGCGGCAACTGGTCACGGCCATGGTGGGCACCCCCATCGCACTGTGCGCGATCCTGCTGGCCAGTTGGCTGCTTTCACCTGACCTGATCGTGGGCCGTCGGGAATTGCTTGATTTGCTGGCAACCTGCATTCTTTTACCCGCTTTGGGCATCATCGCCAAAGATGTCCGTGATTTGCGGCAGCGCCAACTCGACCAGCGAATCGAATTGCAGCGCACACTGAAGCAATTGCAGGAATTGTCCATCCACGACGGCCTCACCACGCTGTACAACCGTCAGTACATGCTGGACTTGCTGGACAGCGAAATGAAGCGGCAAAAGCGCAATGGCCGCCCCTTCAGCCTGGCTCTGCTGGACATTGACCAGTTCAAGCAGGTCAACGATCGCTTCGGCCACGCAGTGGGCGACAAGGTGCTGAGCGAATTCGCCCGATTGGCCAACGAAGCCATTGGCGCAGCCGACACCCTTGCGCGTTGGGGCGGCGAAGAGTTCCTGTTGCTGATGCCCGAGCACGACCCCGCGCAAGCCCTGCAGACACTCGAAGCCATTCGCGATGCGGTAGCCCAATACAACTGGGCACGCCTGCACGAGGGGCTGGCGGTGAGCTACTCGGCCGGCATCACCCAACAACGTGCAAAAGATGAACTGAAAGACACGCTGGAGCGAGCCGACCGCGGTTTGCGCCAAGCCAACCAGCAAGGCAAAGCCCAACTGGTCGTCGTGGAGGCGGGTGAATGACACCCACTTCCCGCAGCGAAGCGCTGGTCAGTCGGGTGCTAGGCACCGACCCACGCATGCGAGTGCGAACTCGCCTGTGCTTGCTGGCATCCGTCTTGTATTTGGGCTGGATTTGCGTGATCTCGCTGGGCATTGAGGCCGGCCTGTTCATTTCCGCCCAAGCCGCCCAGTGGGCGATTGCGCTGAACGTGGTGGCCATGCTGTCGGGCTACCCGATTGTGCGCAGCGGCAAATCCATGCACTGGGCTGACCCGGCCCTGGTCCTACCCCAAATGCTGGGCGCCCAAGCCCTGGCCTGCTTTGCCTATGCCACCGCGCCCGACGCACGCGGTGCGCTGATGCAGTGGATGTGCTTCATTCAGGTCTTCGGCTTGTTCAGTTTGAGCCCCCGAGAAGTGAAGTGGTCTGGCTCAGGCTCGATCTTGCTGCTGGTGCTGATGCTGTTCATTTCAACCAGCCTGGGACTCGACAAGTTCTCCGCTGGGGAGCAAACGCTGCGAGTGGTCATGCAAGGCTTCATCATGGGCGTGCTGTGCTGGGTGTCTTATCACTACAGCCTCATGCGAGGGCGCGTGCGCGCGCAGAAGCAGGAACTGACCCAGGCCGTGGCCGATGTGCAGAACATCATCGAACACGATGCCCTCACCGGCCTGTACAACCGCCGGCACATGCAGATCTTGCTGGAAGCAGAGATGGAGCGCCGTCGCCGCTCTGGCCACAGCTTCTGCATTGCCCTGGTCGACCTGGATCACTTCAAATTCATCAACGAAACCTACGGCCCCCACCTGGGCGACGAGGTGCTGCGAAACTTCGCGCGCCACATCCGCATGATCTTGCGAGAAACCGATGTGGTGGCGCGCTGGGGTGGGGAAGAGTTTCTGCTGATCATGCCTGACACCAACCCCTCGGAACGCGCCAAAGTGGGGCTAGAGAGGCTGCGCCGTTCGTTGATGCTGCAAACCATGTCGCTGGATGCGCCAGACTTGCGCGCCACGTTTTCGGCTGGCATAGCGGTGTACCACGCCGACGAGACCATGGATCAGGTACTGGAACGAGCCGATCGCGCACTCTATCAAGCCAAAGCGGCAGGCCGCAGCCGCACCATCTTGTCAGCCGACGACGACCTTGCCCCGATTCACAGCCCGGCTGCCAACCCCAGCACTTCGTGCAACGCTTGACGAACATTGGCCAAGCCTTCCGTCGAGGGCAGCCAATCCAGTCCTGAGCGCTCGCCCGCCGACCAAAACGCCATGGGAGCAGGCGTAACCTTGACCACGGGCCAGCTGGGCTGCTGCACCGCAACTTGCTGCGCAGCCCGTTGGAACGATCGCAATGCGCGGGGCATGTGGTACGCCTCGGTTACCAGCACGATTTCAGACACCCCCTCTGCCGCCAATTGATTGATGGTGAACTGGGCGTTCTGACGCGTGTCGGCCGAATGGGTTTCGGTCCACCGAAGGGGCCACCCGTAATGTTGCTGCGCCACGCGGGCCGCTACCTCGGCTTCAGAAATCACCCCGCCATTGCGCTGCTGCGACCAACCCACGCCGCCGCTGAAAGCCAAAGGCAACCCGGTCTGGCGGCTCAGCCAAATGCCAAAACGCAGCCGCTCGGCCGAGTGCGGGGACAAATCTGACACCCCATACTCACGCGCCAAAGGTTCGCGGCCTCCCCCCAGCACCACGATGGCCGTGGTGGGCGCAACGGGCCGAGCTCCCTTTTTGGCTGACATGGACTCCGCTCGTCCCACCTGCTTGAGCCGAAGCATCTCCCCACCATCCAGCACCACCGGCGGCTTCAACACGCCATTGAGCAACCACCGCGCGGTCACATTGCAACTGCTGAACCAAATCAGCATCACCCCCAGAAACAAGGTCAGGTAGCCCCACCCCCGTTTGGGCAAGATCAGACGTGCGCCCAGCAAAATCAGAATCAGCCCCGGCACAGGCGGCAAAACCAAAGCCGACACCACTGGCTTCCAGGCACTCCACTCCATCGCCACACTCCTTGATTCGTCAGAAGAAGGCCTGCAGGTCTGTCTGCGCACGCCCCAGAATCAGGGCATGCACATCGTGCGTGCCCTCATAGGTGTTAACCGTTTCCAGATTCACCATGTGACGCATGACCTGGTACTGATCATGAATGCCATTGCCACCGTGCATGTCGCGCGCCTGACGCGCCACATCCAGCGCCTTGCCACAGTTGTTGCGCTTGATCAGGCTGATCATTTCAGGCGCAGCCTGGCCTGCATCCAGCAAACGCCCCACCTGCAAGGCGGCCTGCAAGCCCAAGGCAATTTCCGTCTGCATGTCAGCCAGCTTGCGTTGCACCAACTGGGTTTGCGCCAAAGGGCGACCAAACTGCTGCCGATCCAATGTGTACTGGCGAGCGGCAAACCAGCACGATTCGGCCGCCCCCATCGCTCCCCAGGCAATGCCAAAACGGGCCTTGTTCAGGCAACCAAATGGCCCTTTCAAGCCTTTGACTCCCGGCAGGATCTGCGCATGGGGCACAAACACCTGCTCCATCACGATTTCACCCGTGATAGAGGCCCGCAAGCTGAGCTTGCCTTCTATGCGAGGGGTACTGAGCCCCGCCATGCCTCGCTCCAGGATGAAACCCCGAATCTCGCCATCCAGCTTGGCCCACACCACCATCACGTCGGCAATCGGGGCATTGGTGATCCACATCTTGCTGCCCTGCAAGACGTAGCCGCCCTCCACCGCCGTAGCCCGCGTTGCCATGCCTCCCGGATCGGACCCGAAATCGGGCTCGGTCAAACCGAAGCACCCCACCCATTCACCCGTGGCCAGTCGGGGCAGGTAGCGCGCCTTTTGCTCGGGCGAACCATAGGCATCAATCGGATACATGACCAAGGAACTCTGCACGCTCATGGCGCTGCGGTAACCAGAGTCCACCCGCTCCACCTCGCGGGCCACCAGCCCATAGGCCACATGACTGAGGCCCGGGCAGCCATGCCCTTGAATCGTGGCACCTAGCAGCCCCAGCTGACCCATTTCCGTCATGATCTCGCGGTCAAAGCGTTCTTCGCGATTGGCTGTCAAGATACGAGGCTGAAGCTTGTTCTGACAGTAATCGTGCGCGGCATCGCGAATCGCACGCTCTTCGGCAGACAACTGCCCATCCAGCCGCAAGGGATCAGACCAGGAAAACGATTCTTTGCTCATGCTTACCGCTCGCTTGAAACAGGATCACCATGACCACCACAACCTACGAAACGCTCCCTATCGAGGAGGAAGCCACATTCGGAGCGGGCTGTTTCTGGTGTGTAGAAGCTGTATTCAACCAGATCCAGGGCGTGATTCACGTCGAGTCAGGTTATAGCAACGGCCATGACCCTCAACCCAGCTACGAAGCAGTCTGCGGCGGGCGCACCGGACACGCGGAAGTGGTCCGCGTTCGCTTTGACCCATTGCAGGTCAGCTTCCGGCAACTGCTGGAGGTGTTTTTCAGCATTCACGACCCCACGTCGTTGAATCGCCAGGGAGCTGACAGCGGCACCCAATATCGCTCAGGCGTTTACACCCACAGCGAAAAACAACTGTCACAGGCGCAAGAGCTGATCCAAACCCTGACGGCGCAACACACCTACGACCGCCCCATCGTGACCGAGGTTCGCCCCGTGCAGAACTATCACCCCGCCGAGGACTACCACCAGCGCTATTTTGAGCAAAACCCCCACCAGGGCTACTGCGCCATGGTGGTCGCGCCGAAGGTGGCACATTTCCAGCACACCTTCAGCCGCCTGCTCAAAGGCTGATCAAAGCCTGGTCAAGGGGCCAGGCGATTGAGAGACCAAATGCCATCAGCTTGGCGATCGAACACGATACGGTCGTGCAGGCGAGAAGGCCTGCCCTGCCAGAATTCCCAATGGTCAGGCAACAGACGGTATCCACCCCAATGGGCTGGACGCGGAGGATCATCACCCAGGCGAGCCTGGTGCTCGTGCCAAGCGGACTCCAGCGCATCGCGCGAAGTCAGCACCTGACTTTGCGGCGAGGCCCATGCCCCAATGCGCGAACCCAACGGGCGCTGGCGATAGTAGTCGTTCGACTCCTGCTCGGACACACGCTCCACGCGCCCCTCGATGCGCACCATGCGCTCAAGTTCGTGCCAGAAAAACTGGATAGCCGCATAGGGGTTGGCAGCCAGATCCTGCCCTTTTCGGCTGTTGTAGTTGGTGAACCAGACCAGACCACGGTCATCCACCCCCTTGAGCAGCAAGATGCGACTGGACGGCCGCCCCTGCGCCGAGGCGGTCGACAAGGTCATGGCATTGGGCTCTTCCACTTTGGCGTGCACGGCCTCATCAAACCAGTGATGGAACTGCGCCATGGGGTCAGCCAGCACATGGGACTCGTCCAGCGCGGCGCGCTCATAGCTTTTGCGCATTTGCGCAAGATCGTGGGGCGTTTTCTTGTCCATATTGGCAGTATCGGTCACAACCACCGTCGTGGTGCATGACGCCCGTCAAAACGGGTTTTAAACGCGTTTTCCCTGATTCAGAAATGTCGCGGAGAAGCCGAAACCCTCAGCGGGTAACTCCTTAGGTATACGCACTCTGGTGCAGTGCAGCAATTGAAGTGACACTTTGTTTCAAGACGGGAAGATTTCCATGAACTCGCTGCCTACGCTCATTGTTCTGGCCGATCCAACGCCCCGCAGCTCTGCGGAGCCGGAGGTCATGACTGCGCTGGCGCACACCCTGCGCATTGGCCTCGAAAGTGGCCTCCCCATGGTACTGGTCGCACCGACCGCAGCCGCCGAGTTCGCTCGCACCTTGCTGCCCGGCAACGACGTAGTCGAGCTGACAGACACCAACGGGCATCAACCTCGCAACGACTTGATGGCCCGCTCCGTGGCCGCAGGGGTGCTCGCCAGCCCCCACGCACCGGGGTGGCTGCTATGGCCTGCAGACATGGCTGAAATTCAGGTCGACACGTTGCGGGTTCTGGCCCAGGGCGTAGGCCACTACCCCATGGTGTTTCCACAATTTCTGCAACGTCGTGGGCACCCCGTCGGGCTGTCATCCGAATTCTTTTCGGAGCTGATTCGACTGAAAACTGATCGCGACCTCAGCCGATTGATGACACGCTACCCTGCGCTGGGCATTGATGTGAACGACCCTGGCATTCTGGAGTCAGAACACCCAGATGAACACCTGGCCGACCTGCGAACACAACTCCAAGGCCTGCCGAGAAGCACCGTCTTTCACGCCAACGCGGCCATGGCCTGACCCAGCTCACACAGCGCGCGCCAAAGCCGCGCCTATGCACCCCAAAAAGAAAAGTCGCTCGCCACCTGAGGTGAGAGCGACTTTTTTCGTTGAAGGAGAGGCCAAGCCTCTCACTTCAGCACGCCTGATTAGGCAGCGCGACGACGACGAGCAGCCACGCCAACGGCGGCAACACCCAGAGCCATCAGAGCATAGGTAGAAGGCTCTGGAACGGCTTGCACCGAGATTTGAGTGGTGATCGTACCGTAGTCAGTCACGGTATTCAGCGCACCCGAGGCCATAGGCAGCAGGCCCAGCGACTTCACGAATGCATCGAAACCAGCTTGAGTGATCTTCAAACCAGTGATGGTGGTCAAAGACTGATTCAGGCCAGCTTTGAATGTGTCTTGTACAACTGGACCTGTGATATCGAACAGGTAGAAGTTGTCATTGTTACCAACACCGTTGGCACCATTCACAGTGGCGAAAACCTTCTTGTTGACCAAGTCAACGTTCAAGTTACCAACGGTCAACGAACCACCAGTGGTCACCTTGTTGGCGACAGAGGTTTGGGTTGCGCCACCAGCCACAGCCACCGACATGTACTTCATCGAAGCGGTATCGATCACAGCGCTCTGGATGGGAGCGGTGGCGGAAACTTCGGTGTACTCACCGAATTCATCCTTGGAACCAATAGCAGTGCCAGGAGCCCAAGAGGACACGGCGATCTTACCGGCGTCCAGAGCGGCCAACAGGTTAGCACTGAAGGACAGCTTACCGGCACCGCCTGTGATCTGCAGGCCACCAACGTCAGCACCATTCAGAACAGCCGTTTGAGCAGCTGCGCTGGCAGCGCCTGCAGCCACGAATGCCACAGCGGCGACGATGCCCTTGATTGCAAATTTCATGTCTATCTCCACTAGATTGCGGCCCTTTTTGGCAAAACTTATTTTTCGATTGAAGGCATCCGCCTGTTCCTCCAAAGCGACCCAGACCTCCTCCGTCTGAATAGCTTCAGGATAACGAACGCCCCACCCCTGCCTCAACGCCCCGACTCGCCTTCTCGCCCCTCAAGCCAATGTTCGTGCGCCAGGCACCCCACGCCCCCCCCGCAACAGAGTGGCGGGCTAACCCCTAAAGACCACAGAAACCCGACACATCTAATCTTCCGGCTAAACCCCTTACTTCAAGCACACCTTGGCAAACTTGCGCTTGCCCACTTGAACCACATATTCGCCAGCGGCCAGCTTCAATCCCTTGTCGCTGATGGCATCTGAGTTGACGCGGATTCCGCCTTGGTCAATGAGTCGGTTGGCCTCGCTGGTTGATGCGACCAGGCCGGCCTGCTTCAACAAGGCGCCAATACCCAACGGCAAGCCATCGACCAGCGTCAGCACCACTTCGGGAATGTCATCTGGCACCCCACCCCGAGCACGGTTGGTGAAGTCAGCCAACGCGGCCTCGGCGGCTGCAGCGCTGTGGAACCGCGTCACGATTTCCTGCGCCAGCATGACCTTGGCATCGCGCGGGTTGCGTCCCGCCGCGCACTCGGCTTTCAGTACGGCAATTTCATCCAATGGTCGGAAGCTGAGCAAGGTGAAGTACTTCCACATCAGGTCGTCGCTGATGCTCATCAGCTTGCCAAACATGGTGTTGCCCGCTTCGCTGATGCCGATGTAGTTGTTCTTGGACTTGGACATCTTGTCCACCCCGTCCAAACCTTCCAGCAGGGGCATGGTCAAGATGCATTGGGGCTCCTGACCATATTCGGCCTGCAGGTGGCGCCCCATCAGCAAATTGAACTTCTGGTCGGTTCCGCCCAACTCCAAGTCAGACTTCAGCGCCACCGAGTCATAACCCTGCATCAAAGGGTACAAGAACTCATGCACGCTGAGGGGCGTGCCCGCCTTGAACCGCTTGGCGAAATCGTCGCGCTCCAGCATGCGGGCCACGGTGTAGCGCGAAGCCAGTTGAATCATGCCTCGCGCGCCCAATGCGTCACACCATTCGCTGTTGTAGCGAATTTCCGTGCGCTCGGGGTCAAGAACCAAGCTGGCTTGCCGATAGTACGTTTCTGCATTCTCTTTGACCTGCTCGGCAGTCAGAGGTGGACGCGTGGTGTTGCGCCCAGACGGGTCGCCGATGAGGGAAGTGAAATCACCGATCAGGAAAATGACGGTGTGCCCCAGGTCCTGAAGCTGACGCAGCTTGTTGAGGACCACGGTGTGGCCCAGGTGAATGTCTGGCGCGGTGGGATCGAGCCCCAGCTTGATGCGCAGGGGCGTGCCGGTGGCTTCAGAGCGCGCCAGCTTGCGAACCCACTCGCCTTCAGGCAGCAATTCCTCGCAACCACGCTGCGTCACCGCGATGGCTTCGCGCACTCGGTCGGTGATCGGATAATCTGGCTGGGTTTGTTGAGGTTTTTCAGAATGCGACATGATCGACCGATCAGTGAAAATGATGAGATTGCCGGGACCTTGGCCAACGCTATACTCGGCGCAGTTGACCGGCTCGGCAGCCTGATGGTTGGGGGCAGATTCTAGGGGACAGCCCCTCAGCAGTGGGAAATCCAGTTTTGACGTCCAACAAGTTGAACTCAGCGAAACAGGCAAACGCCCTGACTCGGATGGCAGAAAGTGCGCGCAGCATTCAGGCTGCTGTGCATCGCCATCCTCGCCGCGTCAGCGCTGCAGTCATGCTGCTGATGGCAGGCACCGCAGTCACCGCCTTTGGTGTGGCTCCCTTGTCGGCCCTGCCCGAGGCCGCCACCCCCACCATCACCGAATTCTCGCAAGCGCTGCCACTGCCAGACCTGCCGCAGCAGCTGGCCCAACTCGACGAGCAGTCCTTCGCGCTGTACCGCAGCGAGGTCACCCGCCAATCTGACACGGTCGACAGCCTGCTGCGCCGCCTGGGCGTGGATGATGCCGCGGCCGCTCAGTTCCTGCGCACCGACCCCACAGCCGTCACGCTGCTGCAGGGCCGCGCTGGCAAGCTGGCCCAGGCTTCGGTTACCGATGGCCGACTGAATCAACTCGTGGTGCGCGGCCCCGCCGCTGCAGCAGAACAGTGGGATACGCATTTCACCCGCCTGACCATTGAGCGCGTTGTCCAGCAAGGCAGCACCACCTGGAAGGCCCATCAAGAGCAGGTGAAGCTGGATGTGACCCCTCAACTGGCTTCCGGCACCATTCAATCGTCCCTCTACCAAGCGGCTGACGACGCCAAAGTCCCCGACGCTGTCACCAACCAGATGGCTGAAATCTTTGGCAGCGACATCGATTTCCGACGCGAATTGCGCAAAGGCGATGCCTTCAGCGTGATTTATGAAGCGCACACCGCCGATGGTCAACCCATTACGTGGGGCGCTTCCGCAGGCCGCGTTCTGGCGGCGCGCTTCATCAACAAGGACACCACCCACGACGCCGTCTGGTTCCAGGAGCCAGGCCGCAAGGGTGCCTACTTCGACAGCACGGGCCGCAGCAAGACACGCGCCTTCCTGGCCTCCCCGCTGGCTTTCTCCCGCGTGACATCCGGCTTTGCCATGCGCTTCCATCCGGTTTTGCAAAGCTGGCGTGCGCACTTGGGCGTGGATTACGGCGCCCCCACAGGTACGCCCGTACGCAGCGTGGGTGATGCAGTCGTGTTCTTCGCCGGCCAGCAAAATGGGTACGGCAACGTGGTGCAACTGCAGCACTCCGGTGACCGCATGACCGTGTACGCCCACTTGAGCCGCATTGACGTACGCAAAGGCCAACGCGTAGAACAGGGCCAGTTGATCGGTGCCGTGGGCGCCACCGGCTGGGCCACGGGCCCCCATCTGCACTTTGAGTTCAAGATTGCGGGCAAGCAAGTTGACCCCATGGTGATTGCACGCGCCTCCGAGAGCCTGCAACTGTCGCCTGTCGCCTTGACCCAATTCCGCCAACTGGTCGGCACCTTGACTCCTGGCTTGAATACCGCAGGCGAACAACGCTTGGCTGGCGCCACTTCTGGCCCACGCTTTGAGTAACCCGTCGAACTTGTTCATTGGCTTGATGTCTGGCACCTCGCTAGACGGGGTCGATGGTGTTCTGGTTCGCCTAGGGGTCGACACCTGGGAAACGCTGGGCCACGCCCATGCCCCCTTTCCCGCCACCCTGCGCGAGGCTTTGCTGAGCCTCAACACCCCAGGCAACAACGAGTTGCACGAAGCTGCCCTGGCTTCACAAGCCCTGGCCGTGGTGTACGCCCAGATCGTTCAGCAGCTGTGCTCCGACCAAGAGGTGCTGGCCAACGAAGTGCAAGCCATTGGCGCACACGGCCAGACTGTCAGGCATCGCCCTGAGTTGGGCTACACCCTTCAACTCAACCAGCCAGCGTTGTTGGCCGAACTGACCGGCATTGACGTGATCGCTGACTTCCGCAGCCGCGATGTGGCCGCAGGCGGGCAAGGCGCCCCCCTGGTTCCCGCTTTTCACCAATCGGTGTTCGGCCAAACCGACCGCACCGTGGTCGTGGTGAACATTGGAGGCATGTCGAACATCAGTATCTTGCGGCCCCGCCAAGCCCCGCTGGGCTTCGATTGCGGCCCCGGCAACGCCTTGTTGGATGCCTGGTGCGAACTCCACACCGGACAGCCCTTTGACGCCAATGGGGAATGGGGTTCTGGCGGGGAAGTACACGAAGACTGGCTGCACGATGCGCTACAAGAGCCCTTTTTCGCCCTCCCACCGCCAAAAAGCACGGGCCGCGATCTGTTCAATCGCCAGTGGCTGACCCACTGGCTGGGATCGCATGGGCAAACAGACGGCCCACAGGCCGACCCACAGCTGGCACGAGACGTACAGGCCACCTTGTGCGAGTTGAGTGCTCGCGCGATCAGCTTGGCGATCGCCACTCACGCACCCGAAGCCGCCGATGTGATTGTGTGCGGCGGTGGCGCCCTGAATGCCGACTTGATGCGCCGCCTGAGCGAACAACTGTCAGGCATGCGGGTGGCCCCGTCAGACACCTGGGGCATGGCTGCCACCCAAGTGGAAGCAGCTGCGTTTGCCTGGCTGGCATGGGCTCATTTGAACCGGCAAACAGGCAACGTTCCAGAAGTAACGGGGGCGCGTGGCCCCCGTGTATTGGGCGCGCTTTACCCAGCGCGCTGATGAGCCGCCACCCGACTCAAGCGGTGGCAGCTGAATTCGATATCAAACCGAGAAGCTCGAACCGCAACCGCAGGTAGTCGAGGCATTCGGGTTGCGAATGACGAACTGCGAGCCTTCCAGATCATCCTTGTAGTCGATTTCGGCGCCGACCAGGTATTGCAGGCTCATGGCGTCGATCAGCAAGGTCACGCCGTTCTTTTCCATCTTGGTGTCGTCATCGTTGACGATTTCGTCAAACGTGAAGCCGTACTGGAAGCCAGAACAACCGCCGCCCTGCACGAACACACGCAACTTCAGTTCAGGATTGCCCTCTTCGGCGACCAGTTCTGCCACCTTGCCCGCTGCGCTGTCGGTGAAGATGATCGGGGCAGGAAAGTCGTTCGAGGTGTCGGGAGCGGCTTGAGCAGCAACAGTCATGGGAAACTCCGGGAAAAATCGGTAGGACCGAATCCTTACTGAAACGGTCAACTAAGGCATCACTTTGCCACCATCGCAAAGCCCTGTCAAAGACACAGGTCAAAGACAGGGCGACGCATCAGGAGGCGATCAAGGCAGAACGGGCACCAGGGTCAAGCCCAGATGCTCGTCGAGGCCACACATCAGGTTCATACATTGAACCGCTTGGCCAGCCGCGCCCTTGGTGAGGTTGTCCTCCACCACCAGCACCATGACGGTGTCGGGCTGGGGCTTGTGCACAGCAATGCGCACGTGGTTGCTGGCGCGCACGCTGCGGGTTTCAGGCGCACTACCCGCGGGCAACACATCCACAAAGCGCTCACCTTGGTAGAACGACTCGAACAGGGCTTGCAGATCGGTGGCCTGACCTTCTGCGTTCAGGCGCGCATACAAGGTGGAGTGAATGCCACGGATGATGGGCAACAGGTGTGGCACAAACAGGCAGTTGACCGAAGCATCGCCACCCACCAAACGCAGTTGCTGGTTGATTTCCGGGCCATGGCGATGCCCCTTGACGCCGTAGGCCTTGAAGTTGTCGGCGGCTTCAGCCAACAGGGTATGCACCTCCGCCTTGCGGCCAGCCCCAGACACCCCCGACGCGCAATTGGCAATCAAATGGGTGGGCTCGATCAACCGGTTGCGCAGCAAGGGCGCATACCCCAACTGAACCGATGTGGGATAACAACCCGGGTTGCCGATGATGCGTGCCTTTCGGATGGCATCGCGATTCAGTTCAGGCAAGCCGTACACCGCTTCAGCCAGCAAATCGGGGCAACTGTGAGGCATGCCGTACCACTTCTCAAATTCGGCCACGTCTTTGAGGCGGAAGTCAGCCGCCAGGTCGATGACCTTGACGCCTGCGGCCAGCAGTTCGCGGGCCTGAGCCATGGCCACCCCATGGGGGGTCGCGAAAAAGACCACATCGCACTCGGTCAGACGGGCATCGTCTGGCGTCACAAAAGCCAGGTCGACATGACCTCGCAGGCTGGGGTACATGTCGGCAACGGGCAAACCGGCTTCCTTGCGCGACGTGATGGCCTGCAACTTGACCTGGGGGTGCTGCGACAACAGGCGCAACAACTCCACCCCGGTGTAGCCCGTGCCACCCACAATGCCCACTTTGATCATCTGAAATCCTTTCTACGCGCCCTGACGTATCGAATCAGGGAAAACCGCCATTCTAGAAAAGACCGAGGCTTGCGCAAACCCTCAACGTCGCTTTCGGTACTTTTTCCTGATTTGTAACGCCCCTTTCAAGCGTGACAGGATGCACAAGGCAGTCCTCACGCCCACCACAGAACGGTCGAAATACACACACGACTCTCTGATTCCTGTGGGCCATGTTGATCCGTCGCCAAATTTTGATCACCGCCGTGGTGGTGACCGCTAGCTCCCCAGCCTGGGCTGTGCCACTGTTTGCCCCCACCATGGGCGAGTACAACTGGTCGACCTCGGTGGTCCAGCTCAATATGCGCAACATCCATAACCAGGGGATCCTGGGACAGGGTGTGATCGTTGGCTTGCTGGATACAGGCCTGAACCGAAACAATCCCGAGTTTCTCAACAACCCCCGGGTCATGACGGGCTACAACGCCACCAACGGCAGCACAGACGTCACCGACAGTGAGGGCCATGGCACGCACGTGGCCGGCATTGTGGGCGCCCCCGGCAATGGCTCAGGCATGTACGGCGTGGCACCTGGCGCCACCCTCCTGCCCATCAAGGTATTCAGTGGTAATTTGGCCCCGGCATCGGCGGTAACCGCCGGCCTGGATTACGCCACAGCCCACGGAGCCCGCGTGATCAATTTAAGCCTGGGCGCCACCAGCCCAACGGGTGACACCGGCTTGCGACGCGTGGCGGCCACCAACAACACCGTGGTGGTCATTGCTGCGGGCAACGACAGCGCAGGTTCGCCCAACTGGCCGAGCCGGTACGCCAAGGAAGCCTGGGCCAATGGCACCATCCTCACCGTTGGTGCAGTCAACAGCAGCCGCAAGCTTGACTCTCGCTCCAATCGGGCAGGCGACTTGGCCCCCTTCTACCTGGTCGCCCCCGGGGTCGACATCATTTCTTCGTACGGCGCCAGCGTGGCCTACTTGACGGGCACTTCCATGGCCGCCCCGGCTGTGACCGGCGCCGCCGCGCTTCTGACCGGCTACTGGCCGTACTTGCGAGCTAACCAGGTCGCCGCCATCTTGCTCAATACCACCGACGACCTGGGCGCTCCCGGCATGGACGCCATCTATGGCCGCGGCATGCTCAATGTGAACCGTGCGCTGGCTCCTATCGGCAGCTTCACCTACCGCACAGTGAACGGCACCGTCACCCGCATCAGCCTGCAGACAGCAGGCGTGCGCACCAGTCAGCCAGCCGTGTCCACCCCCTCGGCCTTCAAAGGGGTGGTCACCGAGGTGTTTGACGACTATGGCCGCAACTACACCAGCAGCGAAGGGGCCTCGCTGTCGGTTCACAGTGTCATGACCACCGACAGCGTGCTGGGCCGTATCGACCGCCTGTTGGACACCTCGGAAACAGTTCTGAAAGATGGCAGCACCCTGATGCGCCTGAACTGGCGCAACGCCAGCGCACAAGCACTGGCAACCAACCGCAACGCCAACGCATCGGGTGACGTATGGAATCATGGCGCCGAGCCCTCTCAGGGGTTGGTAAGTTACCGCACACGCGGCGGACAAATCTTGAGCGCCGGTGATGGCGGCCTGTCCACACTGGCACTCGGCCTGGCTGGATCCAACTGGGGCAACGCGCTCACAGGCCTGGATACTCTGCTGGGCAACCCCCTCGCCAATTTCGCGCCCCAACACCGCTTTGCCGCGCTGGGCATGCCCTTAGCTGGCAATTGGCAGGCTCGCGTGGCCACCTTGCAGTCCAAGCAAAGCAATGCGGCATCAGGCGAGGTCACCTTGCTGGAGTTAACCCACACAGGACAACATCACGCCATCAACGTGTCCGGTGCCAATCTGGCAGAACAAGGCCTGCTGGGCGGCTATTCAAACGCCGCCATGGGCCTGAATCAATCCACCCACACACAAGGCGTGACGGTGAGCGCCGCATACTTGCTGGCGCCGAAGTGGGCCTTGGGAGGCTCGTGGAGCTTGACCCGAACCAGCGCGCCGCAAGCATCCGGCCTATTGGTGGCGGCCACCGACATAAGGTCGTCGGCATTTGGCCTGGGCCTGACACGCAGCGATTGGCTATCTACAGGCGATCGCTGGAGCCTGACGGTGAACCGCCCACTGGCCGCGCAATCGGGCCAGTTGACCTACAACGTGGTCAGCGCAGTGGACGAAAACGGTACCGAGACTTTCGAAAACCGCACAGTGGCCCTGCGCCCCATGACTCGGGAATGGACCACAGAAGCCCGATATGCCTTGGCCCTGCCCCAACTGGGAGGGACGCTGACTGCTGCCCTGGCTGTGCGCAACCACCCCGACAACGATGAACAAGCATCCAGCCAATGGGTGATGGGCATACGCTACCAACAAGCGTTCTGACAAAACCAATAGAAAAAACCCGCCAGGGCATGCGCCAGGGCGGGTTTTTGCTTCGTGAGAAGACTGCGTAAAGCGTCGATCAGCGCTTGCTGAACTGCTTACGACGACGAGCGCCGTGCAGACCGACCTTCTTACGTTCAACTTCGCGAGCATCGCGAGTCACGAAGCCGGCGCGGCTCAGTTCAGGCTTCAACGCAGCGTCGAAGTCGATCAGAGCGCGGGTCACGCCGTGGCGCACAGCGCCGGCTTGACCGGATTCGCCACCACCGTGCACGTTGACCTTGATGTCGAAGGCTTCGACATTGTTGGTCAGTGCCAGAGGCTGCTTGACGATCATGATCGAGGTTTGACGGCCGAAGTACTGCTCGACAGGCTTACCGTTGACGATGATCTGGCCCGTGCCCTTCTTGATGAAGACGCGAGCGACAGACGACTTGCGACGGCCGGTGCCGTAGTTCCAGTTACCAATAGTCATGGCCGATCCTTAGATTTCCAGGGCTTTGGGCTGCTGGGCGGCGTGCGGATGCTCGCTACCTGCGTAGACCTTCAGCTTCTTGATCATGGCGTAGCCCAGAGGACCCTTGGGCAGCATGCCCTGGACGGCCTTCTCGATAGCACGACCAGGGTG
>CAYVOP010000076.1:0-15903 GCA_964453105.1 uncultured Aquabacterium sp.
CTGGTGTACTACCCGTTGGTGACCCGTGAAGAATTCCGCAACCAGGGCCGCCTGACCGACCTGATCGAGAACGGCAAGATGGCCGCTGATCTGGGTATGGCCCCGCTGAACCCGCATACCGATCGCGCCATGATGTGCGGCAGCCCCTCCATGCTGGCCGATCTGTGCAAGATCCTGGACGCACGTGGCTTCCAGGTTTCGCCTTCGCAAGGCGTGCCCGGCGACTACGTGATCGAACGCGCCTTCGTCGAGAAGTAATCGCCCTCGTCCTGCCACCTGGCGGCCCTGGGCCGCACAGGTATCAAGAAGCCCCGGCTGTGTGACCCACAACGGGGTTTTTGTTTTGGGCGGCCTGCGTTGGGGTGGTTCGCGTTTGGGCGCGGCCGGGCTTGAGGGTCATGGCCTGGCGCACAGCCACAGCGCGAGGGTGATCCCAGTACTTGTCGAAGAAGTAGTGCATGACCGTGTTGACCACGGGCTCGACAAAGGTGACCACACCCGCCACGGTGACGCTGCCGGTGATGGTATAGGTCACGGTGAATGAGGTGGCGACGTGCATGATGCCGAAGGTGGCGGTTTTGGCCATGAGGGTCTCCTGGTGCGGGGGTGTGGATGCGATGAAAGTGATTGTGGATAGACTGTTGTGATCGGTCTAGTCAATCGATTCAATTTCATCAATAGCATTTTCCTTTGTGATACCTTGCGCATCTTGCTTCTCCCAAACTCGACGCAGGATGTGCGCATGAATCCGAATTCTTCTCACCGCCAAACCGGGCGTTTGCAATGGCTGGCTTCATGGTCCACGCCCGTTGCGGCTTTGGTGGCCTATCTGGCTTTTTGGCCCACCGGGGTCGAGCCCGTGGCCTGGGATGCGCCCAAGGATGCAGGTTATGTGGGTGCTCACTTACCAAATGAACGCCTGGCTGGCTTGCAGCAAGTGGCGCTGCCGGCGGGGCAGGAGGGGCCGGAGCACATTGCGGCTTATCAGGGGGCCCTGTACACGGGCTTGATGCACGGCGAGGTGCTGAAATTCAGCCCTGACGGACAGAGCCAGTCGGTGGTGGTGAACACTGGGGGCCGCCCTTTGGGCATTGACTTCGATGCGCAGGGCCGCATGCTGGTGGCCGATGCCTTCAAGGGCCTGCTGCGGGTGACCGGGCAAGGCGAGCAAGCCAAGGTGGAGACCTTGCTGACCCAGGTGGATGAGCCTGTGGCGCAAGACCCGGTGCGTTACGCCGATGCGGTGAAAGTGGCCCCCGACGGCACCTTGTGGCTGACCGATGCCTCGCGCCGTTTCGGGGCGAAGGCCTTGGGCAGCACGTTCGAAGCCAGCGTGCTCGACATCCTGGAGCACAGTTGCACAGGCCGCTTGATTGCGGTGGATCCCCAATCACTGAAGAGCCGGGTGGCCCTGACGGGGCTGTGCTTCCCGAATGGCGTGGCAGTGACGCCAGATGGCAAAACCCTGTTCCTGTCGGAAACAGGCAGCTACCGCATTCTCAAGATCGACCTCGCGCGTTTGAGCAGTTTGGGTGCGGCACCGGCGGTTGAGCAGGCGCTGGCGCAGAGCGCGGCTACCGTGCTGGTCGACAACCTGCCGGGCTACCCCGACAACCTCATGCGCAGTGACAGTGGTCGCCTGTGGGTGGGCTTGACCAAGCCCCGCAGCCCCCTGGTGGACAAGATGGCGGCTTGGCCTGCCCTGCGTCAGGTGGTGTTGCGTTTGCCGCGCGCGCTGTGGCCGGTGCCCAAAGCGTATGGCCACGTGATCGCGTTTGACGAGCAGGGCCGGGTGGTGGAGGATCTGCAGGACCCGAAGGGCGCTTATCCGGAAACCACATCGGCCACCGAGTTGGGCGGCAAGCTCTTTATTCAAAGCTTGCACGCGCACAGCCTGGCCTGGTTGCCCTATTCAGGGAAGTAAATCAGGGCACGCCATTAAGGAAGTAGGCCCCAGGCATCCCAGGCGGTTTTGAGGATCAGGGCGCCGACCACGCACAAGAACACGCCACGCACAAAGCGCGTGCCATGTTTCAAGGCCAAGTGCGTGCCGATGGTGCTGCCTGCCACATTGGCCACGGCCATGGGCAGCGACAGCGCCCACGCCACATGCCCGTGCGGGATGAACCAGGCCAGCGAGGCCAGGTTGGTGGCGAAGTTCAGCCGCTTGGCCGCTGCGCTGGCGTGCAGGAAGTCCCAGCCCAGGCCACGCACCAGCGCAAACACGAAAAAGCTGCCGGTGCCTGGGCCAAACACGCCGTCGTAAAAGCCTACGGTGCCGCCCAGAAGCGTGGCGAGGGCGGCTTCTTGACGAGGGGTCCAGTGCGGGGTATGGGTGTGCCCCATGTCTTTGCGCCACAGGGTGTAGACCCACACGGCCGCCAGCACCACGGGCAGGGCCACGCGGAAACGCTGGGCAGGCACCTGTGTGGCCAGCCAGGCACCCACAACGCCTCCGAGCATGGCGGCCGCCATCGCGCCCCACAAACGGGCCGAGGGCAGTTTGACACGCTTGGCATACTGCCAGGCCGCCCAGCCGGTGCCCCAGATCGAGGCCGCCTTGTTGGTGCCCAGCAAGGTGGCGGGCAGGGCTTGGGGGAACAGGCCAAACAGCGACGGCACCATGATCAAGCCGCCGCCACCCACGATGGCGTCAACCAGGCCGGCCAAAGTCGAAGCCGCCAACATCAGGCCGATGTTGACGGCGTTGAGGTCGAGGCTCAAAACAATCGGGGCTGAATTCAGGTGCGGATTTCACCCTGGCCCAGCACCAGGTACTTCATTGAGGTCAGGCCATCCAGGCCAACAGGGCCACGGGCGTGGAACTTGTCGGTGCTGATGCCGATTTCCGCACCCAGCCCGTACTCGAACCCATCAGCGAAGCGGGTGGAGGCATTGATCATGACGCTGGCCGAATCGACCTCTCGGATGAAGCGCATGCCGTGGGGGTGGTTGGTGGTGAGGATCGAATCGGTGTGATGCGAACCGTACTGGTTGATGTGGGCAATGGCCTCGTCCAGTGAGTCGACCACCTTCACGGCAATCACGGGGGCAAGGTATTCCTCAAACCAGTCTTGCTCGGTGGCATCGACCACGTTCGCGCCGGGCACGTCGGCCAAGATGGCTTTGGCTCGGGCGTCCGCCCGCATTTCCACGCCCTTGTCGGCAAAGACCTTGCCAATGCGGGGCAAGAAGGCAGCAGCTTGCTTGGCATGCACCAGCAGGGACTCGGTCGCGTTGCAGGGGCTGTACTTTTGCGTCTTGGCGTTGTCGGTCACCTTCACGGCCAGATCCAGGTCGACTTCGCTGTCGACATAGGTGTGGCAGTTGCCATCGAGGTGCTTGATGACCGGCACGCGGGCTTCGGCGCTGATGCGCTCGATCAGGCCCTTGCCGCCACGGGGAATGATCACGTCCACATACTGCGGCATGGTGATGAGTTGACCCACAGCGGCGCGGTCGGTGGTTTGCACCAGCTGCACGGCATTGGCAGGCAACCCGGCTTCGATCAGCGCGGCTTGCACCAGTTTCCACAAGGCCAAGTTCGAGTGAATGGCTTCCGAGCCGCCGCGAAGCACGCAGGCATTGCCGCTCTTGATGGCCAGCGAAGCGGCTTCGATGGTCACGTTGGGGCGCGACTCGTAGATCATGCCGAACACGCCGATGGGCACCCGCATCTGGCCCACGCTGATGCCAGTGGGTCGGCGGCGCACATTGGTGATCTCGCCAATCGGGTCGGGCAGGGCGGCGACCTGTTCGCAGCTTTCGGCCATGGTGGCGATGACCTTGTCGGTCAGGCGCAGGCGATCGACCATGGGCGCCGACAGACCGTTTTTCTCGGCGGCGATGACGTCGGCTTCGTTGCGTGCTTTCAACTCCCCCGCGTGTTGGCGAATCTGGCGAGCCAGGGCCAGCAGGGCGTTGTTTTTCGCGGCCGTCGAGGCGGCGGCCATCACGGTGGCGGCCACGCGGGCGGCTTGCCCCACGGCAGTCATGTACTGGTCAACCGGCAACTTGGCGGCGTCGGGAGATGCAATCGAGGTGTTCATGAGGCAAGATTGTCTCAAACACTGAGCCAACATGCAGCATCAGGTCATCCACATTCATCCGGCGGCGCCGCCCAAACCCCCTGAAGGGGCCCCCTGCAATGGCTGCGGGGTGTGTTGTCTGGCCGAACCGTGTCCTTTGGGTGTGATGGTCAGCCGGCGTTGGAGTGGGGCGTGCCGGGCATTGGTTTGGTCGCAGGAAGCGGGGCGCTACCACTGTGGGGTGCTGGCGCAGGCCTATGTGGGCGCGCGGCCTGGGGTGGATGGCCGAAAGGCGCCCTTATGGCGCCGTCTGTGGTGGCGTTGGGTTCACCGCATGATTGCGGCGGGTGTGGGCTGCGATGCCGCTTACGAGGCAGAGGCTCGGTGAGGGACGAGCGCCTCGATTCCGGGGTGTTTGCGCCGCTTATGCCGCGATTGCTGCTGTGCTGCGTTTCATAGCATGGGGGCACCCTTGAAGGAGGCCGCCATGCGCAAGAAAAAACTGCTTCAGAACACCTTGTTTGCCGCCATCGTGGCGTGCGCAGCCTACATGCTGCATTCGCAAACCGATGCCGAAGTGGCGGCTTTGTCTTTGTCGGTGGCCCAGGCGCAAGCCTGGTAAGGCGGCGGCCTTCGGGGGCTGCCCGGGGTTTGCTCGGTGTTTGCTTTTAACGCCAGCCGAACATCATCGAGCGGGCGATCAGCCGCTTGAGTGGAGAGAGGGCGCCCACTGCGCCCAAACCCAGGCCACGCACCGTGGCCAGAATGGGGGCCGGGTAGGTGAAGCTGCGGGCCAGAAAGTCTGTGGTGGCCAGCAGGGCCACCCGATCAGGTTGGCGCCGGCGCTCAAAGCGCTTCAAAGCACGTTGAACCCACAGAGCCTTGTCGCTGGCCGATTGGCACAGCGGTGGGCGAGCGTCGCGCAGCGCGCTGAGCAGTTCATGCACATCGCGCATGCCCAGGTTGAAGCCCTGGCCCGCTACGGGGTGCAAGGTTTGGGCGGCATTGCCAATGCGCACCATGGCCCCATCACTGACCAGATGCCGATGGGCGTTCAGCCCCAAGGGGAAGCATTTCAATGGCGACACGGCGGTGATCGGGCCCACCCGAGGATGGAACAAGCTGTTGAGCACGGTCAGGCGCTGGGCGTCGTTCAGGTCTTTGACCGGGTCGTCGCCTTGTTGAACACACCACACCAGGGCGGCACGGGGCCCCACGGGGCCGTCGGCGCCCAAGCGCCCGGCAGGCAAGGGCAGCAAGGCGGCGGGGCCTGCAGGGGTGAAGCGCTCAAAAGCCACGCCCGCAGGCGTGTCGGCGTTGAGCATGACGGTGCCCACCCAAGCCACTTGCTCGTAATCGCGGCTGACGCCCTCAGGCCATTTCAGCTTGGGTTGGTCGGCAAACACGCCGCCTTCGGCCACCACCGCCAGGTCAAATGACTCGGCAATGTCGGCATCGATTTCCACGCCCTGGTCGGTCGGCTTCATGCCTTTGACCGGCGTGCCAAAGCGCAGGCTCAGTTGTTGCGGGCGTTGGGCACAGGCGGCTTCCCAGGCTTGTTGCAGCGGGGCAACGAGGGTGCCGTAGCTGACCACGGCGCCGAGTTGGGGCACACCCTGCTCGGCTGCGGTAATGCGTACCTCGGGCTGGCCTTCCCCTGGCCACAGCACGGTGGGTTGCTGCTGTGACACATGTACTTCGCGAATGGCGGCGGTGGCCCCCCCGGCCTGAATGGCGTCCCACACGCCCATGCGCTGCAACTCCTGCACGGTGCCCAGTGACAAGGCCAGAGTACGCGGGTCGCCGCTGACGTCTTTGTCGGCCGGGCGGGCGTCAAACACGGTGATGCGGGCATCGGGCAGGGCGCGTGCGGCTTGCAGGGCCAGACTCAGCCCGGCCGGGCCGGCTCCGACGATGGCCAGGGACACGGTGGGGGAAAAATCCAGTTGAGTGCTTGCGGTGGTCATGGTGCAATGCAGAAATAGCCGGCTTGATGCGGTTGGGTTCAGACTATTTTCGCGCTGAAACCGACCGAAAAGTGGCGCTTCCTATAATCCGGCCTTCAGCCTCTCTGACTTGATTTCCAGCGTGTCTTCCACTTCTACCCCTGCCGCAAGCTACCGCACCCTTGTTGCCTCGGACATGGCCGAGGTCGATCAGGTGATCCATCGTCGTCTGGCGTCGGAAGTGGTGCTGGTCAATCAGATCTCGCATTACATCGTCAACGCCGGCGGCAAGCGCGTGCGTCCCATGCTGTTGCTGTTGATTGCGCGTGCCCTGGGTTGCACCAGCGCTCAGCGCCATGAGTTGGCCGCCGTGGTGGAGTTCATTCACACCGCCACCCTGCTGCACGACGATGTGGTGGACGAGTCGGACCTGCGCCGGGGCCGTAAAACGGCCAACGCCCTGTTCGGCAACGCCGCCAGTGTGCTGGTGGGCGACTTTCTGTATTCCCGCGCTTTTCAGATGATGGTGTCGACCAACCGCCTGCGCGTGATGGAAGTGCTGGCCGACGCCACGAACGTGATTGCCGAAGGCGAGGTCTTGCAGTTGATGAACATGCATGACCCCGATGTGTCGGTGAACGACTACCTCAAGGTCATTGAATACAAGACCGCCAAGCTGTTTGAAGCCAGCGCCCGCCTGGGCGCGGTGCTGATGGATGCCTCGCCCGAGGTGGAAGAGGCCTGCGCCTCGTATGGCCGCACTTTGGGCACGGCCTTCCAGCTGATCGACGACCTGCTGGACTACGAAGGCAGCACCGCCGAGCTGGGCAAGAACATTGGTGACGACCTGCGCGAAGGCAAGCCCACCTTGCCTTTGCTGGTGGCCATGCAACGCGGCACGGCTGAGCAAAGCCAGTTGATTCGCGAGGCCATCATCAACGGTGAGGTAGAGCGCATGCCGCAAATCGTCGAGGTGGTGAAAGCCACCGGCGCCTTGCAAGCCACGCGTGAGGCGGCCCAGGCGCAGGCCGAGCTGGCCAAGCAGTGCCTGGACGCCTTGCCCGCCTCCGAGTTCCGGGATGCCCTGCTGCAGTTGGCCTTTGATTCGATTCACCGCTCCTCCTGATGGAGCTGTGGCCTCGGGGTGTAGCTTAGCCTGGTAGAGCGCTACGTTCGGGACGTAGAGGCCGGAGGTTCGAATCCTCTCACCCCGACCAGGATTTCAGCGAGGCACGAGAAACGTGCTGGTTTCACTGACCAGGCTGCTGGTGTGATGGGTGCGGCTGGCCACTTCGAACCGGATGGGCACCGTGCGTCCGGCGAGCGCAGCCGCTTGCCTGGATGACACCCGTACCGATACCTGCACCTGGCGGTCTTCCACCGGCCCCAGGATCATGTTGGGCGATTGAATTGCTGCGCCAGGCAGGCCGCTCACACCGATCTGGATGCCTTGCGGGCTGTCGGTCTGGTTCATCAATTGCACGCGGTAGATGTTTTCCACGGCACCGTCGTCCACCCAGCGTGCCATCACGCCACGGTCGCGGATCACATCGACGCGGATGGCTGAGCGGTTCGCCAGCGACCAGGTTAGTCCGGCCAGCAAGGCCACCATCACGCCGGCATAGATGCGCACCCGGTGGCGTGACCAGCTTGGGGCAGGGAGGCGGGTCTGCCCCAGTTCTCGTTGTGTGGCCATGCGCACCAGTCCACGCGGCTGGCCGATTCGGTCCATGATCTGATCGCAGGCGTCGATGCACAGGCCGCAGCCAATGCAGGCTGCTTGCAGGCCCTGGCGAATGTCGATGCCGGTGGGGCATACCTGCACACACATCGTGCAGTCGATGCAGGCTTTGCCGGCTTCACCCCGTTGCGCGTCGTAGGCCACGATGCGGGTGTCGGCGTCCATCAGGGCGCCTTGGAAGCGTCCGTAAGGGCACATGTGCAGGCACACCTTCTCGCGTAGCACACCGGCGTTCAGGTAGCAAAAGCCGCCATAGAACAGGGCCCAGAAGCCATCCCAGAAGCCCAGGGTGCCTGTGGCGGTGCTGTGCACCAGTTCGCGCATGGGTGAGAACCAGCCCACGAAGGTCAACCCGGTCCACAGTGCGATGCCGATCCAGGTCAGTTGCTTGCCGCCGCGCCGCCACAGCTTGGTGGTGTTCCAGTGGGATTGGTCCAGCTTGAGGCGCTGGTAGCGTTCACCTTCGAATCGGCGCTCCACCCACATGAACAGTTCGGTGTACACCGTTTGAGGGCAGCTGAAACCGCACCACACGCGACCCCACAGGGTGGTGACCATGAACAGACCCATGGCGCAGAACACCAGCAGCCCGGCCAGGAAGATCAGGTCCTGCGGTAGCAGGATCAGGCTACCCAGGTAGAAGCGCTTGGCCTCCAGGTCGAAGCGCACCGCCTGTCGGCCATGCCAGTTCAGCCAGGGCAGGCCCAAAAAGAGCAACTGCGTGACCAGCAGGCTGGCCCAGCGCCAGCGCGTGAAGCGGCCGCGGGTGCTGCGCGCCTGGACTTTGTGGGGGGCTTCCACACCGGGCAAGCCCGACAAGGGCAGGATGGGGATGGTGCGTCGGGATTCATTCATGGCGGTGCTCACTTCAGGGGTGCAAGGCTGAGACAGGCAGGTCAGACGTGCCCGACACGCCTGACCACAAGGCCGAGCGCAGGGTTTGGTCCAACACGCTCAACGGGGCGCTGAGCGCGTCGGCATCGTCGGCCAGCAATTCGTCTTCTCGGAAATACACGCGCTGCAGTTGCAGGCTGCCGCAGGCCGCCTGGCGGGTGAGGGGGCGGCTGCGGTCCAGTTCGTGGCGCAAGCCGTCTTCTTCGCTGCGCAGCAAGGTCCAGCCCAGGCGCGGGCCGCCCCCAGTGGGCGCGGCAAACCACACGGGGCACAGCACCACGTAGCCCACCCATTGCAGGTTGAGCACCTGGTCCAGGCGGCCATGGAGATGCCAGCCGCGCTCCAGGGCTTCGGCTCGCACCGGCTTGGGCGTAGGGGCCAGCCCGAAGTCGGCGACCCAGGACACGGCCCCCGCTCGTGAGCCGTCCAGCAAGTCGGGCAGCACGGTTTCGCGCACCGCCACGTTGGGCGAACGCACCAGGGCTTCCATGACCAGGCCATGCGACCAGGCCATCCACGCCGCCGCCGGGTGACGACGGGCGAGCGCCTGCAATGCTTGGGCCAATGCCAGCGAATCGGCGCCTTTGCCGCCCAGGGCTTGGGGCAGGATCAGTTGAGGCCAGCCCGAGTCGATGACCTCGGCAAGCAGGGCTTCTGGGTCGGCCTCAGACGGTGGGCGGAGGGGGATGGCGGCAGGCAGTGTGTTCATGCCGTCATCGTTGAGCAATCCAAACTGATCCGCCAGACTCAGATTTACTGGAAAATGACCATATCAGATTAAGGCGAAAGCCATGTCGACCCTGTATGAACAACTGGCTGAGGCGCTGGCCCAGCGCATCCTCGACGGGCACTTGCAGCCGAGCGAGCGCCTACCCTCGGTGCGGCAAACCTGTGCTCAAGCGCAGGTCAGCCCGTCCACGGTGTTTCAGGCCTACGATTTGCTGGAAAGCCGTGGGTTGATCGAGGCCAGGCCACGCTCTGGTTTTTACGTGCGCAAGCGGTTGCGGCGCGGGGTGCCTTCGGCATTGGCGGTGCCCCCGCGAGAGGGCAGCACACCCGTGGCGGTCAGTGAGCTGGCATTCGAGGTACTCAACAGCACCCGCGATCGCGATGTGGTGCCTTTGGGCTCGGCCTTTCCTTCGCCGGCATTGTTCCCGCTGGATCGCCTGGCGCGTGATGGGGCCCGGGCCATGCGCCAACTGGCTCCACAGGCGCTGACCACCGAGTTGGCCTCCGGTAATGCCCGTTTGCGCGAAGCTTTGCGGGCCCGTTGTGTGCGCCAGGGCCTGCGGGTGGGGCCCGATGAGCCCATCATCACCAATGGGGCCATGGAGGTCCTGAACCTGTGCCTGCAAGCGGTGACGCAGCCGGGCGATGTGGTGGCGGTTGAAACGCCCACGTTCTACGCCGCGTTGCAGGCACTGGAGCGCTTGCACTTGCGTGCGGTCGAGTTGCCGACCGATCCGCAGTTGGGCGCGGACCCGGACGGTCTGGCCGAGGTGATCCAGCGCCATGGCGTGGCCGCGTGTTGGTTGATGCCCAATTTCCAAAACCCGCTGGGGGCGCTGATGCCGCATGCGCGCAAGCAGGCTGTCATGCAGGTGTTGAGCCGTTCGGGCACGCCTGTGGTGGAAGACGATGTGTATGGCGAACTGCACCACGGGAGCGCCCGCCCGTTGCCGCTCAAGGCCTTCGATACGGAGGGGCAGGTGTTGTATTGCAGTTCGTTTTCCAAATGCCTGGCACCCGGCTATCGCGTGGGGTGGGCTTTGGCCGGGCGCCATAGCCATGCGGTGCAGAAGCTCAAGATGATGAGTTCTCTGGCCACATCGGTGCCGTCTCAGCTGGCTTTGGCCGAGTACCTCGAAGAAGGTGGGTACGACCGACACCTGAGGCAGTTGCGCAAAGCCCTGGCCGATAGCTTGAGCCGTTTGCGAGAGCTGGTGCTCAAGCACTTTCCCAAAGGCACGCGTGTGTCGCGCCCTGCAGGGGGCTATTTCTTGTGGGTGCAGTTGCCTGAGGGCGTGGACACCTTGCTGCTGCACCGCCAGGCCCTGGAGCGGGGTATCAGCGTGGCCCCTGGCGCCTTGTTTTCTGCCGACCAGCGCTTTCGGTCGGCATTGAGACTGAACGGGGGGCACCCGCAAGACGCAAGAGTGCACGACGCCATCAAGGTGCTGGGGCAATTGGCCCATCCGGCCTGATTGGGCCCCCACCAACACTGACGCCTTTTCGACAGTCCCGTGACAGCAGGCTTCAAGGGGGGCATTTTCGTGATGGTTTTCCTATTGGCAAGTGGTGTGCTCTCGGTACACTGCCCAGCAGTCAGATGACTTATTTCATCTGTCGCAAAATTTTTAGGAGAACTGACTTGACCATCTTGCGCACTCTGAAGCTGGCTGCCCTGGGCGCCGCCGCCATGTTGTCGACCCAAATGGTGTGGGCCGAAGGCCTGGAGCTGAGCAGCCCTGATATCAAAGTCAACGAGCCCATTCCCGCCGCCCAGGTTTTCAACGGCTTTGGCTGTACGGGCCAGAACATTTCGCCCGCGCTGAACTGGAAGAACGCCCCCGCTGGCACCAAGAGCTTCGCCGTGATGGTGCACGACCCCGATGCGCCTACCGGAGGTGCCGGTTTCTGGCACTGGGTGGTGTTGAACCTGCCTGCCTCCACGGCGGGACTGCCGCGCGGTGCGGGCACGGCTGACGGCAAGGGCCTGCCTGCTGGCGCCAAGCAAATCAGCACCGACTTCGGTAACCCCGGTTGGGGCGGCCCATGCCCACCCCAAGGCAGCGAGCCTCACATGTACTACTTCACCGTGTACGCCCTGAAGGTGGACAAGCTGGACCTGCCTGCCAACGCCACGGCCTCGCTGGCCGGCTTCATGATCAACGCCAATGCCATCGACAAGGCCGTGATTACCGCGTTCTACAGCCGGTAAGCTCAAGCGGGTCGTTCCGCAGGACTAGTCCTGTTGGTCAGACTTGTCTTGAGTCAAAGCCATGAGGGCAGAGGGTTTTGAGAATCAGCGCTCATGAACCCTCGTCCTCCGATCCAGATCAAGCCGGTGGCCCCGGCACCTCGCCCAGCCAAGGGCCCCGTCGTTCTGCCGCCTGATGCCAGCATTTGGCGGGCACAGCGATTGTTGTGGGCGCCGCATCGGCTGGGCTTTTTTGCGGCCGCTTGTGTCATGGCTGCGGCCGCCTTGTGGTGGGCCTTCGAGCTGGTCTGGCGCGTGTTGCCCATGCCGGCCTTGCACCACGCATCGATTGCCACGTTTTCGCATGCCTTGGTCATGAGCCTGGGCTTCTTGCCCTTGTTCTTCGTGGGCTTCTTGTTCACAGCCGGCCCCAAATGGCTGCAGATGCCTGATGTGCCGGCCCCCCTGTTGGTCAAGCCTGTGTTGGCCTGCGTGGTGGGGTGGCTGGGTTTGTTGGTGGGCACCTATGTGAGCCAACCTTTGGCGGCGGCCTGTGTGGCCCTGGCTGCGCTGGGGTGGTCGGTACTGAGCGGGCGGTTTGCCTTGGTTGTGCATCGCAGTCTGGTGGCGGATCGCTTGCATGCCACCCTCATTGCCGTGTCTTGCAGCCTGGGGGCGGTGCTGATGTGGGTGGCCGCGTTGAGCCTGCTGTTTGACCAGCTCGAGTGGGTGCGCTTGTGCGCCTACCTAGGGCTGTGGTGGTTCGTGGTGCCGGTGTACACCGCCGTGGCGCACCGCATGATTCCCTTCTTCACGGCGGCGGCCGTGCCCGTGCTGGACAGTTGGCGCCCCTACTGGCTGCTGTGGTCGTTGATGGTGCTGACCTGGTGGCATGGGGCCTGGGTGGTGTTGGACACCTTGGGCTGGGCGCAAAGCAACCCGGCCTTGTGGGGCAGGGCGGCGGTGTCGGCCGTGGCCGGTGCGGGCGTGCTGGCTTTGGCGGTGCGCTGGGGCCTGGTGCAAAGCTTGAAGATTCGCTTGTTGGCCATGCTGCATGTGGGCTTTGTGTGGCTGGGCGTGGCCTATGGGTTGGATGCCGCCTCGGCTGGCCTGCAAGCGGTCGGGCATGTGGGTCTGGGGCTGGCGCCTTTGCACGCTTTGAGCATGGGTTTTCTGGGCAGCATCTTGCTGGCCATGGCCACCCGTGTCAGCTGTGGCCACAGTGGCCGCACGCTGACGGCCGATGACCTGGCCTGGGCGCTGTATGGCGTGTTGCAGTTGGCGGTACTGGCCCGCATGGCCGCAGCGGTATGGCCGCAGTACGGCGCCGGTATCCTGGTGGTGGCGGCTTCGCTGTGGTTGGTGGCCACAGGCGGCTGGGCTTTGCGCTATGGCCGCTGGTATGGCTTGCCTCGGGTGGATGGCAAGGCGGGTTGATGCTTCGGTGCATCACTGCTGCGGTCTATCGCAGCAGGACGCGCAAACCAGTTGACTGCAGATGGGCCAGCAAGGCCTCTGGCACATGGCGTCTGATTTGTCCCAGATTCTCATGCGTGTCAGGGCTAGGCTGGAAACCCTGAATCACCCATTCCTGTGCGCCCAGATCCTGCAGCGTCTGGGCCAGTTGCTGCATTTGTGCGTCGTCATGCAAATGCGGGTGGTAGGTCGTGCGCAGTTCATGGGATACGCCTGACTGCATCAACAGCGCCAGACTGCGCCAAGCTGGCACACCGCTGCCCGGCACGTCGGTGATGGCAGCGTATTGCGCGATGTGGGCTTTCACATCGAATCCCACCCAGTCGGTCAGCGGCAGCACTGCCGCCAGACGGTCGGGGTAGATGCCAGCGGTATGCAGCCCTACTTTCAATCCGAGTTGGCGAACGGCTTGCATGGCCTCGGGCAGGGTGCGGTCCAACGTGGCCTCACCACCGCTGAACACCACGCCATCGAGCAGGCCTTGGCGCTCGGCCAGCTTGTCGAGCAGCCTGGGCCACGACCACATGCCCGAGTCCTGGCGAGACTGCAGGTCGGGGTTGTGGCAGTAGTGGCAGCGCCAGGGGCAGCCTTGAATGAACACCACCGCGGCCAGGTGGTCGGGCCAGTCGGTGGTGCTCAAGGGCACAAAGCCGCCAACGCTCAGCATGGCGTGCTCAGGCAGCTTCCAATGCGCAGTCGGGGCAGGTGGCCGTTTGTGAGGCCCCTTCTTCGCGGAAGTACACCCGCTCGGCAAACTCACCCTTCTTGCCCGTGTTGAACGACGACACCGGACGGTGGTAGCCCATCACGCGGGTCCAGATTTCGCAGCGCTGGCGCTCGCTTTCATGCAGGATGGGGTGGCTGGATTCAGAAGCTCGAAGGGACATGGCAACTCCTTGTGGGTTGGGTTGAAGGGCTGAGAGGAAAGGGGAAGTCAACACGATCCGCAGCACGACGAACTGGGTCCGGTGGTGTGCTGTTTGCGAGCCAGGGCTTCTTCATCGCAATGCGGGCAGAACTCATGTTCGCCAGCGATGTAGCCGTGCTTGGGGCAAATCGAAAACGTCGGGGTGATGGTGATGTAGGGCAGGCGGAATCGGCTCAAAGCGCGGCGAACCAGTTCCTTGCAGGCCTTGGCAGACGACACGCGTTCACCCAGGTAAAGGTGCAGCACTGTGCCGCCGGTGTACTTCGATTGCAGGGCCTCCTGGCGTTGCAGGGCGTCGAAGGGGTCGTCACAAAAGCCCACGGGCAGCTGCGACGAGTTGGTGTAGTACGGCATGTCAGCCGGGCCGGCCTGCAAGATGTCGGCAAAGCGCTTGCGGTCTTCTTTGGCGAATCGGTAGGTGGTGCCTTCCGCCGGGGTGGCCTCCAGGTTGTAGAGGTGGCCGGTCTCTTCTTGAATCTCAACAATGCGGGCGCGCATGTGATCCAGGAAGCGCAGGGCAAAGGCCTCGCCCCAAGGGGTGGTGATGTCTTCCAAGTCGTCGGTGAAGTTGCGGATCATCTCGTTGATGCCGTTCACGCCGAGCGTAGAGAAGTGGTTGCGCAGCGTGCCCAGGTAGCGCTTGGTGTACGGGAACAAGCCGTTGTCCATGTGCTGTTGAATCACCTTGCGTTTGATCTCCAGGCTGTTCTTGCCCAGCTCAATCAACTCGTCGGTGCGGGCCAGCAAGGCGGCTTCATCGCCTTGGTACAGGTAGCCCAAGCGGGCGCAGTTGATCGTGACCACGCCCAGCGACCCCGTTTGCTCGGCCGACCCGAACAGGCCGTTGCCCCGTTTGAGCAGTTCGCGCAGGTCGAGTTGCAGGCGGCAGCACATGGAGCGAATCATGTTGGGCTGCAGGTCCGAGTTCAGGAAGTTCTGGAAGTAGGGCAGGCCGTACTTGGCCGTCATCTCGAACAGGCGCTCGGTGTTGGGGTGGTCCCAGGCGAAGTCCTTGGTGATGTTGTAGGTGGGAATGGGGAAGGTGAAGGCGCGGCCTTTGGCGTCGCCTTCCATCATCACGTCGATGTAGGCGCGGTTGATCATGTCCATTTCCACTTGCAGGTCGCCGTAGGCAAACGGCATTTCCTGGCCGGCAATCACCGGCACCTGCTCCTTCAAGTCGTCTGGGCAGACCCAGTCAAACGTCAGGTTGGTGAAAGGCGTTTGTGTGCCCCAGCGCGAGGGCACGTTCAGGTTGTAGACCAGCTCCTGAATGCATTGGCGCACCTGTTCATAGGCCAGCCCATCTTGGCGGATGTAGGGCGCCAGATAGGTGTCGAACGAACTGAACGCCTGCGCGCCGGCCCATTCGTTTTGCAGCGTGCCCAGGAAGTTGACGATCTGCCCCACCGCGCTCGACAGGTGCTTCGGTGGCCCCGCTTCCACCTTGCCGGGCACGCCATTGATGCCCTCGTGCAGCAAGGTGCGCAGTGACCAACCCGCGCAATAGCCCGACAGCATGTCGAGGTCATGGATGTGGATGTCGGCCTCACGGTGCGCGTGGCCAATTTCGGTGGGGTAGACATGGGTCAGCCAGTAGTTGGCAATGACCTTGCCCGACACGTTCAAGATCAGCCCGCCCAGCGAGTAGCCCTGGTTCGCGTTGGCGTTGACCCGCCAGTCTTGCTGCGACAGGTATTCGTTCACCGACCGCTCCACGTCCACCGCGCACGCCTTGTCTTGCCGTAGCGCCGAGCGGCGTTCGCGGTAGACGATGTAGGCGCGGGCGGTATCAAAGTGGCCCGCGTCAATCAAGGTGCGCTCGACCTGGTCTTGCACCTGTTCCACCGTGGGCACGCGGCGCTGCAGTCGGGCCAGAACGGCCTGTGCCAGGGCTTGGGCGCGGTGCTCATCAAACTCGCCGGTGGCCTGGCCTGCGCAGGCAATGGCGTGGGTGATTTTGTCGAGGG
>CAYVOP010000077.1:0-15356 GCA_964453105.1 uncultured Aquabacterium sp.
GCCTACGCCATCATCGGCCAGGGCACCATCAGCCGCATCATCGAGTCCAAGCCCGAAGAGCTGCGCTTGTTCCTGGAAGAAGCGGCGGGCGTGTCCAAATACAAGGAGCGCCGTCGAGAGACGGAAAACCGTCTGAAAGACACCCGTGAGAACCTGACCCGGGTGGACGACATTCTGCGCGAGCTCAATAACAACCTCGACAAGCTGGAAAAGCAGGCCGAGGTGGCAACCCGCTACCACGCCTTGCAAGAGCAGGGCACGACCAAGCTGCACCAGTTGTGGTTCCTCAAGCACCGCGATGCTTCGACTGAATCGGCTCGTGTCAAGCAAGCCATTCTGGAGGCCACCAACGCCCTGGAAGGCCGCATGGCCGAGTTGCGCCACGTTGAAGCCGAGCTGGAGCATGTGCGGCAAGACCACTACGCCGCCAGCGACGAACTGCACACCGCACAGGGCGTGTTGGCCGAAGCCAATCTGGAAGTCAGCCGCCTGGAAGAGCGCATTCGCTATGTGGTGGAAGGGCGCCAGCGTGTTGAACAACGCTTGGCTGAACTGAAGGCGCAAAACGACCAATGGGCCGAGCGCCGCGCCCAAGCCGAAGATGAATTGGAGACTTTGGCTGAGCGCATGGCCGCAGCCGAAGAACAGGCGGAAATTTTGGCCGCGCAGGCCGAAGAACTGGCTGGCAATGTGCCCAACTATGAAGACGCGGTGCGTGGCGCTACCCAGCGTGCCAATGAGCAGCGAGGCGTTGCAGGCCAGGTGCAGCAGCAAATCCAATTGCTGGCGGCGGAGTCGCGCAATGTGGATGAGCAATCGCGTCAGTTCAATATGCGCCGCGAGCGCCTGAGTTCCGAAAAGCAAGGCCTAGCCTCGCCCGATGAGGCCCGCCTGCAGGAAATGCGTGGGCAACTGGAGGTTTGCGAAGAAGAGCAGGCCATGCACGAAGCCCAACTGGGCGAGCTGACCGAGACCGTGCCCGCACTGGACGAGGGCCGTAAAGAGCAGCAACAAAAGGCGAACACAGAGACCGCTCGCCATTCCGAGTTGGCCGCGAAGCTGGAAGCCCTGCGCGCTTTGCAGGAAAAGGTGCAAACCGAGGGCAAGCTCAAACCCTGGCTGGCCAAGCATGGCCTGGATGGCCTGCAAGGCTTATGGACACGTATTCACATTGAACCAGGTTGGGAAAATGCCCTGGAGTCGGCCCTGCGTGAACGTTTGGCTGCTCTGGAAGTGGGGCGAGTAGAGACGGTTCGCGCGTTTGAAAATGATGCGCCACCTGCCAAGCTGGCTTTCTACAGCGTGCCTGCTGGGCAGATTCAAAACACGCATCAGACCCTGCCGCGTTTGTCAGACCTGCTGCGCCTGAACGATGCGGGCCTGAAGGCCTTGATGAATGATTGGCTGGAAGGTGTGTACACCGCCGCCTCGATGGAAGAGGCCTTGGCCAACCGCGGCAAGCTCACCCATGGCGAGGTCATTTTGACCCAGGCGGGTCATGCCATCAGCCAGTTCGCCGTTACCTTCTATGCACCCGATTCTGAGCAGGCTGGCATGCTGGCCCGCGCACAGGAAATCGAGAACCTGGAAAAGCAGGTGCGAGCCCAGGGCATGATGGCCGACGACGCCCGTGCCGCACTGATCCGCGCTGAAGCCGCTTATTCCGAAGCGTCGCAACGCTTGGCCGTTTCCCGTCGCGAGGCCAGCGAGGTTCAGCAACGCACCCACCAATTGCAGGTGGAAGTGCTGCGATTGACCCAGCAGGCAGAACAGGCCAATTCCCGCCGTGACCAGATCGCCTCTGAACTGGCAGAAATTGACGCGCAGCTCGATGAGTTGCAAGAGCGCCGCGCCACGGGTGAGGCCCGCTTTGAAGAACTGGATCTGAGTCTGGCTGATGCGCAGGAAAAGCATGCGCAACTGGAAGAGTCGGTCATCGAAGCCGAGCGCAAGCTCAACCAGGCGCGTGAACAGTCGCGCGCGTTGGAGCGCCAGGCGCAAGAAGCCCAATTCAGCGCTCGCTCCATGGCGGCTCGCCGTGGTGAATTGCAGCGCAGCATCGAAACGGCGGCGCAACAAATTCAAACGAACCAGGCATCTGCCGAGCAACTGCAAGAAGAGCACGCCCGATTGAGCGACGCCACTGCGCAGACCGGCTTGGACGACGCCTTGGCTGTGAAGCTTGAAAAAGAAAACCTGCTGGCGCAGACACGTAGCCGATACGACGACCTGTCAGCTCAACTGCGCCGCGCCGATGAGCAGCGTCTTGAATTCGAACGCAGCCTGCAACCTCTGCGTGACCAGATCACCAAGCTGCAGTTGGAAGAGCAAGCAGCCTCGCTGGGTGGCGCCCAGTACATGGAGCAACTGACCGCCGCCGAGGTCAACCTCGAAGCGCTGGCCGCCCAGATCGAACAAGACGGCATCAAGCTGTACGGCTTGCAGACCGAGATCGACCGCATTCAGCGTGAAATCGCGTCGCTGGGGGCAGTGAACCTGGCGGCCTTGGACGAGTTGACCGCAGCCCGCGAGCGCAAAGGCTTCCTTGATTCGCAAAACGCCGACTTGATGGACGCGATCACCACACTGGAAGACGCCATTCACAAGATCGACCTGGAAACCCGCGATCTGTTAGGCGCCACTTTCAATACCGTCAACGAGCACTTTGGTCGCATGTTCCCCAGCCTGTTTGGCGGGGGCAGCGCCAAGCTGGTCATGACGGGTGATGAAATTCTCGACGCCGGCGTGCAGGTCATGGCCCACCCGCCCGGAAAAAAGAACAGCACCATTCACCTGCTGTCGGGGGGCGAAAAAGCCCTGACCGCGATTGCGCTGGTGTTTGCCATCTTCCAGCTCAATCCCGCACCGTTCTGCTTGCTGGACGAAGTGGATGCGCCTCTGGATGACGCCAACACCGAACGCTATGCCCGACTGGTGAAGAACATGTCCTCCGGAACCCAGTTCCTGTTCATCTCCCACAACAAGATTGCGATGGAGATGGCCGAGCAACTGGTCGGCGTGACTATGCAAGAACAAGGTGTCTCCCGCATTGTGGCGGTGGACATGGAAGCTGCGATGGGCATGGCTCACGCAGCTTGAAACGGATCACATCATGAACAACAACCTGACGATGTCGCTGGCGATCCTGGGAGGGGTTGTGCTGGCTGGGGTCGTGGCCCATGGCGCCTGGACTTCCCGCAAGATGGCCCGCCTGCAACCCAAACGTGCGGAGCTGGAGCCCATGTCTGCCGAAGCAGACTCATCCATGGCCGATACCATTCCAGCGGAACACGAGGGCGACGAGACTCCGCCGCCCTTGCCCTTGCCCCGTAAAGGTGGGGCCAAGCTCGATGCCCTGGTGGATGCCATCGCCACCATCAATGTTGAGCACCCATTGAGCGGCGACATGATCCTGGCGCATTTGCCCGCCACCCGCCGAGCAGGTAGCAAGCCCGTGCTGGTGGAGGGGTTGCGTACCGATTGCGGCGAATGGGAGTTCCCGCAAGCTGGCGTTACCTACAGCGAGATTCAAGCGGGCGTGCTGCTGGCCAACCGCACCGGGGCCCTCAACCAAATCGAGTATTCCGAATTCGTTCAGAAAATCCAGGCCATGGCCGACGCTTTGGGCGGCGCAGTCGTGTTCCCCGACATGCTCGACGTGGTGGCCCACGCGAAAGAGCTGGACTCGTTTGCCTGTGACCATGACGCGCAATTGGCGTTGCGGCTTTACGCCCGTGGCAGTGCTTGGTCGGTTGGCTACGTGCAGCAGCAAGCCACCCGTCACGGCTTTGTGCCTGGCGCGCTGCCCGGTCGCCTTGTGCTGCCTGCCAGCGAAGAGGGTGCGCCACCCGTGCTGACCCTGCAGTTCGATGCCCAAGCCGCATTTGCCGACGACCCGGATGAGTCGAGCCTGCGAGAACTGGTACTGGCTTTCGACGTACCGCAAACCGCTGAAGCCCTGGCGCCTTTCAAAGCTTGGTGTGCCGCAGGCGAGGCTTTGGCCGTAGGGCTGGATGCCACCTTGGCTGATGACCAAGGCAACCCCTTTACTCCCGCTGCGTTCGCCTCCATTGAAGGCGAGTTGGTGCGCCTGTATCAATCCCTGTCGGCTCGTGACTTGGCGGCAGGTTCGGCTGCCACCCGCCGTCTGTTCAGCTGACATTGGTTTGTACACGCATGGCTCAGTCTGATCTGTTCAGTGCATCTCAGGGCACACCTGAGCAAGCCAAGCTGCATGAGCGCGCCCAGGCCTTGCGTGAAACCTTGCACCACCATGCGCACCGGTATTACGTTCTGGATGCGCCCGAAATTCCAGACGCCGAGTACGACCGCCTGTTTCAAGAGCTGAGTCAGCTAGAAGAGGCACACCCCGACCTCCGCACACCCGATTCGCCCACGCAGCGAGTGCTGGGCCGTGTGCTGGATGGCTTTTCGCCGGTGCGCCATGCTGTGCCCATGCTGTCGATTCGCACTGAAACCGACACCGAAGCCACGGGTGCTGAAGCCTTTGATGCCCGAGTTCGCCGCGAGTTGGGCCTGGCGGCAGAAGACCCGCCCATTGAATATGCTGCCGAGTTGAAGTTCGATGGTTTGGCGCTGAACCTGCGCTATGAGCACGGTGTACTCGTGCGCGCCGCCACGCGCGGCGATGGTGAAGTGGGCGAAGACGTCACACAGAACATTCGCACCATTGGCCAAGTTCCCTTGCGACTCAAAGGCGTGGCGCCCGCTGTTTTGGAAGTACGGGGCGAGGTGTACATGCGCCGTGATGACTTCGAGCAGTTGAACGATCGCCAGCGTGCCAAAGGCGACAAAACCTTTGTGAACCCTCGCAATGCCGCCGCGGGGGCCGTGCGCCAGTTGGACCCCGCCATTGCCGCCCAGCGGCCGCTGAGCTTTTTCGCCTACGGTTTAGGGCAGGTTGACGGCTGGGCCGTTCCTGCCACGCACAGTGGCATTCTGGATGAATTGGCCCAAATGGGCTTTCCGGTTTGCGAACACCGCACCGTGGCCTCGGGGGCGCATGGCCATGGTGAAGTGGGCGGGCTGGTTGCTTTCCACCAGGCCATGGGCCTGTTGCGAGACAGGCTGCCGTTCGATATCGACGGCATCGTCTACAAGGTCAACCGCCGCGATCTGCAGGATCGCCTGGGCTTTGTGACTCGCGAGCCGCGTTGGGCCGTGGCCCACAAATACCCTGCGCAAGAACAGCTGACCCAGGTGGAAGCCATTGACATTCAGGTCGGACGCACAGGGAAACTGACCCCTGTGGCTCGTCTCAAACCCGTGTTTGTGGGCGGCGTGACGGTGACCAACGCTACCTTGCACAACCTGTTCGAATTGCGTCGCAAGCGCGTTCGCGTGGGGGATACCGCCATCGTTCGCCGGGCAGGCGACGTCATTCCGGAGGTGGTTGGCGTGGTGGCCGGCGAGCGGCCCGCCTATGTGCCTAACTTTCGCATGCCGGCCCATTGCCCTGTATGTGGCAGTGATGTGGTTCGTGAGCCGGGCGAGGTCGACCACCGCTGTACCGGCGGTCTGTACTGCGCAGCCCAGCGAAAGCAAGCCCTGCTGCACTTCGCGCAGCGGCGCGCCATGGACATCGAAGGCTTAGGCGAAAAGCTGGTTGACCAGTTGATTGACGGAGGCCTGGTCCGCACCTTGCCCGACTTGTACAAGCTGGGTTTGCTCAAGCTGGCCGCGCTGGACCGCATGGCTGACAAGAGCGCCAACAATCTGCTGGAAGCATTTGAGCGCAGCAAGCAAACCACCTTGCCCAAGTTTCTGTTCGGACTGGGCATTCGCCATGTGGGTGAAGCCACGGCCAAAGACCTGGCCAAACATTTCGGTCAAATTGATCGCCTGATGGATGCGAGCGTGGAGCAGTTGCTGCAGGTCAACGATGTGGGGCCGGTGGTCGCCCAAAGCATTCGCACCTTCTTTGACCAGCCTCACAACCGGGAAGTGGTCGAACAATTGCGTGGGGCCGGCGTGCAATGGCCAGAGCATGAACCCACGCAGCTTGACCCCACTCAGTTGCCCTTGCATGGCCTGACGCTGGTATTGACGGGCACCTTGCCCACGCTGTCACGTGAAGAAGCCAAGGCCATGATCGAAGCGGCGGGTGGCAAAGTGGCGGGCTCGGTGTCTCGCAAGACCCACTACGTGGTCGCGGGTGCCGAAGCCGGCAGCAAGCTTGAAAAGGCCCAATCGCTGGGAGTGCCTGTGCTCGACGAAAAGGGGCTGCAGCGCTTGTTGGCCGGCTCGTTAGAGCAGGGCGGCCGCACCCCTGCTGCGGAGTAAGTCGCACCGTTCAGGTACTTCTCCTGATGACCGCCGGCTTGGCCCTCGCACAATGAATGGCATGAGCCATGATTTCGCGTCGGCCTTCATTTTGCTGTTGTTGGTGCTTGACCCGTTCGGCACCTTGCCGATCTTCCTTTCTGTTATGCGGGGTGTGGCGCCCCGGCGCCGCTTTATCGTGGCCCTGCGGGAAGCCTGTATTGCCTTTGGCGCCTTGCTGGCCTTCATGCTGGGGGGCAACAGCTTCTTGCGCTTGATGCGCCTGTCTGAGCGATCACTGGAGGTGGCCGGCGGCGTGATCCTGCTGCTCATCTCCCTGCGCATCATTTTTGCCTCGGGGCAGCGCCTGTTTGACGAGGGCACAGGTACCGCGCCTGCCCGCGAGCCCCTGATCTTCCCCATCGCCATTCCACTGTTGGCAGGGCCTTCGGCCATGGCCACGGTACTACTGCTGGCGTCTCGCCAACCTGAACAACTATTGCAATGGGTAGGCGCCTTGTCGGCTGCCATGGCCGTTTGCGCTGCCGTTTTGCTGGCTTGCCACAAACTGCATCAATGGCTGGGTGATTCGGTGATTGCTGCGCTCGAAAAGCTGATGGGGTTGATCTTGTGCGCAGTGGCAATCGAAATGATTCTGGCGGGCCTCAAACGCTACTTTGGGGGCCTGTGAGGGCGTAAGCCTGCAACACCTCCAGCGCAACCACATCGAGCACCAGGGCGTGGGTGCACTCCAGCACCACGGGTGGGGCTACCCCGGCCTCAAGCGCCTCCAACCATCGATGCAAGCTCAAGCACCAGCGCGCCCCGGGCTTGAGACCAGGAAAACGCCATTCTGGGCGGGGCGTGATCAAGTCATTGCCTCGCGACAAACTGAACTCCAGAAACGCCTGAGTCATGCGCGCGCACACCAGATGCTTGCCATTATCTTGGGGGTGAGGGCGGCAGCAGCCGTCGCGGAAGTAGCCCGTCAGTGGGTCGTAGGCGCAAGCTCGTAGGGGGCCACCCAATACATTTCGACCTGAAGTCAGCTCAACCGCCATGGCACAACGGGTTCAGACCTGTTCCAGCATCACAACAAAACCATCAATGGCCTTGATGCGGTGCAAGCCCTGCTCAGGCAAATGCGGGCCGAAATGACGTCCCACACACACCACACCTTGATGACGGATCTTGCAGGTGCCATCCGCTTCCCATCGGTCCACCTCGACATGGGCCCCGATTTCCACTTGGGGCAACTCTGAGGCGAAGCCCGTGCTGTCCGGTAAGGGGCCTCTTTTCATAAGATGAAAGTGCCAGGCCACCACTGCAGCACCGCCCACCAAGGCGGCAGAAACAAGTTGAGCAGACTGAGAGGCACCCAAATTGGCGAGCAGCGCAGCAACCGCTGCGCCCAGCCCCAACAGGAACAGATACGCCGACCTGGTTAACAGCTCCAGGCTGACGAAGAAACCGGTCACGATCAACCAGAGAGTGGCTTCGCTCATGTGCTCCAACCCGACGTTAGGGCAAGTGTACGACCGTCGCAATAAGAATCACAGCTTTTAAGGTCAATTTCCACCCTGAGTCAACAAAACGGAGCCAGAGAGCCCCTACACTTCGCGATCTTGATTTTTTCGTTGCCTAGCCTTGAAGGAGCTGGCCATGCTGCGCTTCCATTTTCCCGTTGTCATCATTGACGAGGACTTCCGTTCGGAGAACACCTCCGGTCTGGGCATTCGCGCCCTGGCTGACGCGATTCAGAAAGAGGGCTTCGAAGTTCTGGGCGTGACCAGCTACGGTGATCTGGCTCAATTTGCGCAGCAACAAAGCCGCGCCAGCGCCTTCATTTTGTCGATTGACGACGAAGAGTTCACGCCGGGCCCTGAGTTGGACCCCGCAGTGCTGAATTTGCGCAAGTTCATTGAAGAAATCCGCTTCAAGAACGCTGACATTCCTATCTACCTGTACGGTGAAACGCGCACGTCCGAGCACATTCCGAATGACATCCTGCGCGAGCTGCACGGCTTCATTCACATGTTTGAAGACACGCCCGAGTTCGTGGCGCGTCACATCATTCGCGAAGCCAAGAGCTATCTCGACGCCTTGCCTCCGCCTTTCTTCAAGGCCTTGATGGACTACGCCCAGGACGGTTCCTACTCCTGGCACTGCCCCGGCCACTCGGGCGGCGTGGCCTTCCTCAAGAGCCCTGTCGGCCAGATGTTCCACCAGTTCTACGGTGAAAACATGCTGCGCGCCGACGTGTGTAACGCCGTGGAAGAACTGGGCCAGTTGCTGGACCATACCGGCCCGGTTTACGAGTCTGAGAAGAACGCGGCGCGCATCTTCAATGCTGACCACTGCTTCTTCGTCACCAACGGCACGTCCACATCGAACAAGATGGTGTGGCACCACACCGTGGCCCCCGGCGACATCGTGGTGGTGGACCGCAACTGCCACAAGTCCATCCTGCACAGCATCATCATGACCGGCGCTGTGCCCGTGTTCATGACGCCCACGCGCAACCACTACGGCATCATTGGTCCCATTCCCAAGAGCGAGTTCGAGCCCGCCACCATCCGCAAGAAGATTGCGGCCAACCCGTTGCTCAAGGGCGTGGATCCCAAAAAGGCCAAGCCCCGCATCATGACCTTGACGCAGAGCACCTACGACGGCGTGCTCTACAACACCGAAAACATCAAGGCGACCCTGGACGGCTGGATCGACAACCTGCACTTCGACGAAGCCTGGTTGCCTCACGCTGCCTTCCACAAGTTCTACGGCATGTACCACGCCATGGGCAAGAATCGCCCACGCCCGAAGGAGGCCGTGGTCTATTCCACCCAGTCCATCCACAAGTTGCTGGCTGGCATCTCGCAGGCTTCGCACGTGCTGGTTCAAGAATCACAAAACGTGCAACTTGACCGTAACCTCTTCAACGAGGCTTACCTGATGCACACCTCCACCTCGCCGCAGTACGCCATCATCGCCTCGTGCGACGTGGCTGCGGCCATGATGGACGCCCCTGGTGGCACCGCTCTGGTGGAAGAGAGCATCAAGGAAGCGCTCGACTTCCGCCGCGCCATGCGCAAGGTCGACAAGGAATACGGCAAGGACTGGTGGTTCAAGGTCTGGGGCCCGGACAAGATTGCCGCCGACGACATCGGCAAGCCGTCTGACTGGGTGCTCAAGGCCAATGAAAAGTGGCATGGCTTCGGCAACCTGGCCGAAGGCTTCAACATGCTCGACCCCATCAAGTCGACCATCATCACCCCGGGGCTGGATGTATCGGGCAAGTTTGCCAAGACAGGTATCCCAGCGTCCATCGTGACCAAATACCTTGCCGAGCACGGCGTGGTGGTGGAAAAGACCGGCCTGTACAGCTTCTTCATCATGTTCACCATCGGCATCACCAAGGGCCGTTGGAACACCATGCTGACCGCGCTGCAGCAGTTCAAGGACGACTACGACCGCAACCAACCTTTGTGGCGTGTGGTGCCGGACTTCTGTAAGAAGTATCCGAAGTACGAGCGCATGGGCCTGCGTGACCTGTGCCAAAGCGTGCACGAAGCCTACGCCAAGGGCGACATTGCCCGCCTGACGACCGACGTGTACCTGTCAGGCCTGGAGCCGGCCATGAAACCTTCCGATGCTTACGCGTGCATTGCTCGCCGCCAGACTGAGCGCGTGGAAATCGACCAACTGGAAGGCCGCATCACCACCTCACTGCTCACGCCTTACCCACCCGGTATTCCGTTGTTGATTCCTGGCGAGCGTTTCAACAAGAAAATTGTTGACTTCCTCAAGTTCGCCCGCGACTTCAACACCGCCTTCCCAGGCTTTGCCACCGACGTGCATGGCCTGGTGGCCGAAGAGCTGCCAGGCGGTGGCGTGCGCTACTACGTGGACTGTGTGAAGAACGAGGGGTGATTCAGTACGGCGCCCTTCAAGCCATTTCGACTGGCTTGATCTCGGGTGCCGACTTCTGAACTCGCAGTGACAGGCCGCCGGTTTGGCGGCCGTCTTCATTGCCCAAAGGCAGTTTGCTGGGCTGGCCGGAGTACATGGCCTTGAGTTCTTTGACGGCGGCATTCAGCTCGCTGTGGTCGGGAATGTGCGCTTTGTGGCGCTCCAAGGCGTGTTCGGCCATTTCTGCCCACTTGGCATTGCGCCATTTCTTGGCGAGGTTGATCAACTCGACCACGGTGTGGCGCTTTTCGCCGGTCAGTGCGTAAGTCATGGCTTTTTGCACAGCCGCTTGCGCTTCGGCCAGCACCGCCAGCACTTGATCATGCTGCTCGGTCAGCTTCTCGCTGGCTGCGCCCATCAGTTGGGCAGCGGCCTTGTTGCCACTGAAGCGCCAAGCCAATGCCTCAACCCATTCCTTGGCACGTGTGCCACGAGCCGTTTCGGAGGGCATGCGGGCCAACAAAGACAAGATGTTGCAGGCGCCTTCCACGTCAAGGTCTGGTGCATCAAGTTGGCGCCCCAGCGTGAACATTTCTGATTTGGCGGCTTCGGTGTGTTTGTCCACCAGCATGGTCAGAATCTTGCCAATTTCAACTTGCCGGATCAGGCGTGGTGTGTCGGGTGCCTTGTGCAGGGTGTGCTCAAGTGAGCTCAGGCAGCGGCGCACGCCTTTGGCATCTCGGGCGTCGTAGCGCACAAAGGCCAGCAACAGGTGCGACTGGTTGTCGAACATTTTCGAGCCAGCGCCTAGGGCTGCGGCCCGCTCCAATGGACGCTTGGCCTCATCTTGTTCACCCATGTAGAAGCTGATAGCGCCCAGCTTGGCCGAACGGGTGATGGAGCTAGGTGTGATTTCCCAGGCGTTCTTGAAGGTATCAAGCGCCTCGCCCAAGTCACCCTGGTCGACTTGCAGCTTGCCCAGCAGGTCGTGCCCTTCGGCAAAGTCTGGCGAGTCTTTCACCAGGCCTTCGAGCATTTTCTTGGCTTGCGGTGCTTGCTGGCTTTCCAGTAGGGTGCGGGCAAGGCCTAGGCGGGCCCAAGCGGGTGGGGCGGGGCGCTCCAGCAGCTTTTGGTAAAGCGCTTTGGCTTCGTCAAACCGCCCTTCGCGGATGAACAGTTCACCACCAATGCGGGCCGCGTACAGGCCGTAGCTCAGACCCTCCAGGTATCGCTGCACGCACAATGCGGCCGCCCGCTGGGTTTCACCAGCTTCCAGTGCTTCAAACACTTTGGCCAAGGCCAGTTTGCGGCGGCGGGCCAGTACCAGGCGCTCCCCCAAAGAAACAGCGGTATAGGGTTTGACGATATAGCTGTCCAGAGCCGATTCGGCAGCTTCTGCCACCTTGTTGTAGCTGGCTTCGCCGGTAACCATCACAAAGGTGGTGAAGTAGGGCAGCAGTTGCCCACGGCGCAGGTCGTCGAGCAGGTCTTGGCCGCTGTATTCGCAGTGCTCGAAGTGGTAGTCGCACAAAACGATGTCGAATGTCGCGTGCTCGAGCTTGCCTCGTGCATCTTGCGGACGGCTGCTTTGCACCACGGTTCCCACGCCCATGTCTCGCAGTTGCGCAGCCAAGATACTGCGCGACGTGTGGTTGCCGTCAACGATCAGGGCGCGGCATTCGTCGATGCCAGGGTACAGGGCGTCCATAGGCTGCCTCAGACAAAAAAATCAAGTTCCCGTCAAATACTTTGGGGGGTAAACGTTTTTCGGCACATGAATCGCAAGCTTGAATTTCACGGAATCCAGAGCTCGAATCGCGTGCCACCTTGTGAACGATTCAACAATTCGATCCAGCCTTGCCGGGATCCGCTACGGTGTGCTTGGGCCACCGCTCGGCATAACTCGGTGCCCAGGCCGGTTGAGGCGGGGCTGGCATCAGGGCACCCTAATCCGGGGCCGTCATCGTCAATGGAGAAGACCAGATAGCCTTGGTCTTCTCGTGCGCTCAGGGTGATCTGGCGCTGCGCAAATCGGCTGGCGTTGTGCAGGGCCGCATCCAATGCCATGTGAACCAAGCGGGAATCGAAATACCAGAATGGCGGGGCTTCGCCAGCGCGGTTGATCGTAATCTGGGGGGCCTGGGGCTGGCGCAAATACCTGGAGACACCGGCCTGGCATGCCGAGTCGAGGGCATCTTGCGGCGATTCGTCTTCGCAGTACGAGCGCAGCTCGCCTTCGGTACCGTACACGATCAGAAATTGTACGAATTCACGCCTGAGGTCAACACATCGTTCATGAGCAGCGGCGGCCCTGTCCGCCGAAGGGGCGCTGGCCAAGGCCTCCAGTTCGCCTTCCAACACGCCCAAGGCGTTTTTGAGGTCATGCGCGATCAGCGCGGCTGGGGTGGCTGCCATGGTGTTCAAACGCTGACGGCGGCCGCCTTCAGATCGCTTTTGGTTTCACGGAAGTAGCGTCGCATCTTGCCTACGCGGTCGTTCATTGGCATCAATTGATCCAGGCGAACCAGATACTGATGCACTCGCTCGATCATGTCGGCGTTGTACTCCTTCTTCAGGCGCAACGCCATGCAGTTGATCTGAGTGGCCTGCAGCAACACGCCGGTGTTTTCTGGGTAGGCCTCCACAGCCGCTTCAATGGCTTGGACGGCCTCGTCGATCTGGCTGTCGCGCAGCAGCTTGCGTGCGTCTTGCACCTGGGCAGACATGGCGGCGGCGCGGCCTTCGACCACATCGTGAATTTTGTCGGCATGCCCGGTGACCTTCAGCGCATTGCTGACCATCTGCTTGATGCGGGTGTTTTCGTGGTCCGCGCAGACCACGCTGTTCAAAATGCTCAGGCCCTTGTCTTCGTGGCCAGCCATCAATTCGGCTTTGGCCAACGCCAGGGAGGCGAAGTCTGCTTTGCCCTTTCGCAGGGTGGCGCGTGCCTTTTCAAGCGTTTTCTCTGCCTCTTCGGTTTTGCCTGCCTGGCATTCGGCCTGAGCTTGAATGGCCAGGGAAACGGTTCCAAAGGCTGCATTGTGGCGATGCTCTGATGCGGCTTCCTGGAGCAGCTTCAGTGCTTCGCCCGGCTCATTGCTATCGACCAGGGTTTGGGCAAGGAGCAGGGCGTCTTGGGCTTGGGCCACAACCGACCCTTTGGTGAGCTTGTGCGCCTTGGTCAACAAGGTTTTGGCCGTGTCCAGGTCGCCATTGCGGTAGGCGCTTTCGCCTGCCACACGTTGGCGTCGGGCCGATGGCACGATGGTGGCCGCGTCCCGCAGGGCCCACATGGCTGATTGAGGATCGCCCTGGGCTTCCAGGGTCTCGGCCACAATGTCGTAGGCCGCCACATTCTTCTGGCCTTCTGGCGATTCGATGATCTGGCGGGCCTGTCTTTCCGCTTCGTCGTATTGCCCCAGAGCCTTGTAGGCGCGCGCCAGCCCCAGTTGGGCCCAGATCAACTCAGGCCGCTTTTCCAGCACCGATCGGTACAGTGCCTTGGCTTCCTCGTTCTTGCTGAGCTTCAGCAAGGTTTGGCCCTTCAACTGCAGGGCCTGCGCCAGCCACCTGTTTTGGGCCGCGATGAGGTTGTCGCATGCCTCCAGCGCGCCTTGCAGGTCGTCGCGCTTGAGTTTGTCAGTGATCCGCAAGAGCCCGGCGCGCTTTTCCAGTTGCACTTTGAGCCGGTCGCCAATGTCGGCTGCTGTGGCTGGCTTGAGCAAATAGGCATCAGGGTGGTGTTCGGTAGCGGCGGCCACCGATGCGTAGCTGCTTTCTGCCGTGATCATGAAAAACAGGCAGTCAGGGGGGAGCAGATCGTTGTCGCGCAGGTATTCGAACACCTGCTGGCCGTCGGTTTTCTGGTTCAGGTTGTAGTCGCACAGGATCAGGCCGTAGCGGCGGCTCTTGATCAGGCGCACGGCATCTTGCGGGTTGCTGGCCACATCCGCCTTGGCAATGCCGAGGAGCGACAGATGACCGCGCAGCGTGGACTGCTGGGCCGCCATGTCGTCAATGATCAAGGCTTGTATCCCGGAAAAAGGAGTCTGAACAGTCATGGCTAAGGTCCGGCAGTGCAAAGACGGATGATCGGAATCATTCGTTCACATGTCGGCCAAGTCTGACCACAACTTGAGGCGAAGCTGCCCTAAGCCACGCGCATTATGAAAAAAGGCACCTGAAGGTGCCTTTTCATATGGTGATGTGACTCACTTGAAGATGTTCTTCACGCGGTCTGTCCAGCTTTTGGCGTTGGGCGAATGCTTTTCACCGCCTTTCTTGAACGACTCGTCCAGCTCCTTGAGCAGCTTGCGTTGGTGCTCGGTGAGCTTGACGGGCGTTTCTACCTGGATGTGGCAGTACAGGTCGCCAGGGTAGCTGGAGCGCAGCCCCTTGATACCTTTGCCACGCAGGCGGAAGGTCTTGCCGTGCTGTGTGCCTTCCGGAATCTCGATTTCGGCCTTGCCACCCAGGGTGGGCACTTCAATCGAGCCACCCAGCGCAGCCGAGGTCAGCGGCACGGGCACGGTGCAGTGCAGGTCGTCGCCATCGCGCTCGAAAATCTCGTGCTGCTTGATGCGGATCTCGATGTAGAGGTCGCCAGCCGGGCCGCCATTGGTGCCAGGTTCGCCGTTGCCAGCTGAACGAATGCGCATGCCTTCGTTGATGCCGGCTGGAATCTTGACTTCCAGGGTCTTGGTCTTCTTGATCTTGCCTTGGCCGTGGCAGGCCGTGCAGGGGTCAGGAATGATCTTGCCCGAGCCGCGGCAGTGCGGACAGGTTTGCTGCACGCTGAAAAAGCCCTGGCGCATGTGAACCGTGCCCGAGCCGTTACAGGTCGAACAGGTCTTGGCACTGGTACCGGGCTTGGCGCCCGAGCCGTGGCAAGTTTCGCATTCGTCCCACGCGGGAATGCGAATTTGCGTGTCCTTGCCAGCAGCAGCCTCTTCCAGGGTGATTTCCATGGCGTACGACAAGTCGCTGCCACGGTAGACCTGAGGGCCACCGCCACCACGACGGCCGCCGCCACCTTGGCCGAAGATGTCGCCAAAGATGTCGCCGAAGGCGTCGGCAAAGCCACCGCCAAAGCCGGCACCACCGCCGCCACCCATGTTCGGGTCGACGCCGGCGTGGCCGAACTGGTCATAGGCCTGACGCTTCTTGGG
>CAYVOP010000078.1:0-15247 GCA_964453105.1 uncultured Aquabacterium sp.
AACCTGTACCCCGGCGGCTTCAACAACCTCACGCCCGAGATGCTGCCCCTGGCGGTTCAGGCTGCCATGGCCGCCATTGAAAAGATCTGCCCCGAGGCGAAAAACCTGCTGCTGATTCCAGAAAAGCACACCCGCAACACGTTCTACCTGTCGAACGTGGCGCGTCTGGTTCAGATCTTCAGCTTGGCTGGCCTGAACGTGCGCCTGGGCACCCTGGACGAAACCATCACCGAGCCCACCGAGCTGCAATTGGCCGATGGCAGTACCTTGACGGTGGAGCCGTTGGTACGCACCAAGCGCCGCCTGGGCCTGAAGCATTTCGACCCCTGTACCATTTTGCTGAACAACGACCTGTCGGCCGGGATTCCTGACGTGCTGAAAGACCTGCACGAGCAATACCTGCTGCCGCCACTTCATGCAGGTTGGGCCGTGCGGCGCAAGAGCCAGCACTTTGCCGCTTACGAAGAAGTGGCCAAGAAGTTCTCCAAACTGCTGGGCATGGACCCCTGGTTGATCAACCCGATGTACGCCGTATGCGATGAGGTGAATTTTCAGGAAGGCACCGGCATTGAATGTCTGCAAAGCCAGGTGGATGCGCTGCTCAACAAGATTCGCCGCAAGTACAAGGAATACGGCATCAACGAAAAGCCGTTCGTCATCGTCAAGGCCGACAACGGCACCTACGGCATGGGCATCATGACCGTGCGTGATGCGAAAGATGTGGCCGAACTGAACCGCCGTACCCGCAACAAGATGTCGGTGGTCAAGGATGGTCAGGAGGTCAGCCGCGTCATCATCCAGGAAGGCGTGCCGACCTACGAGCAAATCAACGAAGCGGTAGCCGAACCCGTGGTCTACATGATCGACCGCTATGTGGTGGGCGGTTTCTACCGTGTGCATGCCGACCGCGGCATCGACGAAAACCTCAACGCGCCGGGCGCCAGTTTCGTGCCACTGGCCTTCGCGGAACCCATGCAAATGCCCAAACCGGGTTCCCGCCCTGGGGTGAGCGCACCCAATCGGTTCTACATGTACGGGGTGCTGGGGCGCCTGGCCATGCTCGCGGCCAGCTATGAACTGGAAGCGACAGATCCGAACGCCGAAACCTACTGACTGACACGCGGGGGCAGAACAAGGGCAAAATAGCCCTTTCGCAGACTCGTCGAATCAGTCCGTGCATAGTTCCAATGCTTCTTTAAGCGGTCGCCAGCTGGCGGCCTTGACCCTGGGTGCCATCGGCATCGTCTACGGCGATATCGGTACGAGCCCGCTCTACGCGCTCAAGGAAGTCTTTGCGCACGGACACCTGCCCCTGACGCCAACCAACATCTACGGGATCCTGTCCCTGATGTTCTGGACGCTCACCATCATCGTCACGCTCAAGTACGTGACACTGATTCTGCGGGCCGACAACAACGGCGAAGGTGGCCTGATTGCCATGCTGGCCCTGGCCTCCACCGCGGTGAAGGACTACCCGAACTTGCGGGCCAAATTGCTGGCCGTCGGCATTTTCGGCACGGCCATCTTCTTTGGCGATGGGGTGATCACCCCAGCCATTTCCGTCCTCTCCGCCGTAGAGGGGATGGAGGTGGCGGCCCCCGGGCTTGAGAAGTTCGTGGTGCCCATGACGCTGATCGTGCTGACTTTCCTGTTTGCTGTGCAAAAGCATGGCACTGGTGGGATTGGCAAGTTTTTTGGCCCGATCACACTGATCTGGTTCGGCGTGCTGGCCTTGCTGGGTGTGATTCACATCATCGAGAACCCGGCCGTGCTCATGGCCATGAGCCCCCATTACGCCCTGGACCTGATCATTCAACACCCCAAGCTGGCCTATGTGGCCCTGGGTGCCGTGATTCTGTGCGCCACCGGGGCTGAAGCCCTTTATGCCGACATGGGACATTTCGGTAAACGCCCCATTCGCCTGGCTTGGTTCGGCCTGGTCATGCCAGCACTGGTGTTGAACTACTTCGGCCAGGGTGCCATGCTGCTGCAGCACCCAGAGAACGTCGAAAACCCGTTTTACGAAATGGCTCCCCAGTGGGCTCTGTACCCCTTGGTGGGCCTGGCCACCTGCGCCACAGTGATTGCTTCGCAGGCTTTGATTTCCGCCGCGTTCTCGGTCACCAAACAGGTGATCCAGCTCGGCTACCTGCCTCGTCTGCGCATCCTTCACACCTCCGAAAACGAAACCGGCCAGATTTACATCCCGTTTGTGAACTGGGCGCTGTACGGCTGCATCGTGATGGCGGTGATCTTTTTCGGCTCGTCGAGCAAACTGGCTGCAGCCTACGGCATCACGGTCACGATTGACATGCTGATCACGACGGTCATGACCTTCTTCGTGATCCGCTTTGCCTGGAAGATGTCTTTGCCGCTGTGCATTCTGGCCACTTCGGCCTTCCTGGTCATCGACATCATGTTCTTCAGCGCCAACGTGATCAAGGTAATCGATGGCGGCTGGTTCCCACTGCTCATTGGCATCATCATGTTTGCCTTGATGATGACCTGGAAAGCAGGCCGCGCCCAGCTCAGCGAACGCCTGCGGTCTGACGCCATTGACCTGCATCCCTTCCTGGATGCGGTGTTCTCGAGCCCGCCCACGCGCGTGGCGGGCACCGCGGTGTTCCTGAACGCCGATGCTGGAACCACGCCCAACGCCTTACTGCATAACCTCAAGCACAACAAGGTATTGCACAAGCAAAACCTGTTCGTGACCGTGAAGTCGCACGAGGTGCCCTGGATCAAGCCAGAGAACCGCATCGAGCTAGAGGACCTGGGCCAGAACTGCTGGCAGGTCATGCTGCACCTGGGCTTCAAGGATGACCCCGATGTGCCAGAGGCACTGAAGTTGCTCAAAGCCCATGGCGTGGAACTTGACGACATGGAAACCAGCTACTTCCTGTCGCGCGACATCGTCATCCCCACCATTGGCAGCGGCATGGCGCCCTGGCGCGAAAAGCTGTTTGCCGGCATGCACCGCAATGCGGCGGGCGCGGCCGACTTCCTGAGTTTGCCGGCCAACCGCGTGGTTGAGTTGGGCTCCAAGGTGGAGATCTGAACCGGCGGGCCATACCCGGCCTTCAGGTCCTCAGGGACACGTCCCTGTCGGCCGTGTCGGCGGGCTTTGTGGCCACGCTGGTGGGCTTCACCAGCACCATCGCCCTGATCTTCCACGCCGCCCGCTCGCTGGGCGCTTCGCCCGACCAAATCACCTCCTGGGTGCTGGCCTTGGGATTGGGCATGGGCTTGACCTCGATCGGGCTGTCGCTGTGGACTCGCATTCCCGTTCTGATCACCTGGTCCACCCCCGGTGCCGCCGTCATCGCCAGTGCCGCCACCGGGGTCTCGCTGGCCGAGGCCACAGGGGCCTTCTTGCTGTGCGGTGTCCTCATGTGGCTGAGCGGCGTCACGGGATGGTTCGAGCGCATCATGAACCGCATTCCGATCGCACTGGCCTCGGCTCTGTTGGCGGGCATTCTGGCCAAGTTCGCGCTGATGGCCTTTGCTGCAGCCACGCCGCAACCCACGCTGGTCATCGGCATGCTGCTGACCTATCTGGTAGGCAAGCGCTGGTGGCCGCGCTACGCGGTGCTGGGCGTGCTCGCTGTGGGCACTGCATTGGCTGGGTGGCAAGGGCAACTCAACACCGAAGCCCTGCGCTGGGATCTGGCCCAGCCCGTGTGGGTGACGCCAGCCTGGTCCTGGCACGCCATGATCGGCATGGGTCTGCCCTTGTTCATTGTGACCATGGCGTCGCAGGCGGTACCGGGGGTATCGGCCATCCGGGTGTCGGGCTACAAACCACCGGTGTCGTCCTTGATGACCTGGTCCGGCATCAGCACCGTACTGCTGGCCCCCTTTGGTGGCTACACCTTCAACCTGGCCGCCATCACAGCCGCCATTGTGTTGAACCCCCACGCCCATGCGGACAGCACCCAGCGCTACAGCGCCGCCGTGATGGCCGGCGCGTTCTACATCGTCATGGGCTTGTTGGGCGGAGCGGTTGCCGGCATTTTGACGGCCTTCCCTCCCGCCCTGGTCATGGGGGTGGCTGGATTGGCTTTGCTCGGCACCATCGGCAGTGGCCTGGCAGCCGCCCTGCGTGATGACCGCTACCGTGAAGCCGCCCTGATCACTTTCCTGGTCACGCTCTCAGGCGTGACCCTGCTGGGCGTGGCCTCGGCGTTCTGGGGCCTGGTCGCCGGCACGCTGACGCTGTTCGTGGAAAACTTCAGGGCCCAGCCTGCTGACGAAACCCCTTGAGATCGATTGAGAGCGACTCACCATGAAAATTCTGTTCGTTGCCGACCCTCTGCACACCTTCAAGACCTACAAGGACAGCACCTTCGCCATGATGCGTGAGGCGGCGACCCGAGGTCACGAGTTGTGGGCTTGCGAACCGCACGACATCGTCTGGCAGCGAGGCAGCCAGGTTCAGGCCCACGCCCGCCGCATCACCCTGACCGGCGCGGCCGATGACTGGTTCGACGAGCAAGAAGTGGCGACCGCAGCCCTGGCCGGCTTCGACGCCGTGCTGATGCGCAAAGACCCCCCCTTCGATGCCGAGTACCTCTACACCACCCATTTGCTGACCCAGGCCGAACGCGAGGGCGCCCGCGTTTTCAACAAGCCACAAGCCCTGCGCGAACACCCGGAAAAGCTGGCGATTCTCGAATTCCCGCTCTACATCGCCCCCACCCTGGTCACCCGCGACATGGACGCGGTGCGCGCCTTTCATGCCGAGCATCGCGACATCATCCTCAAGCCCCTTGATGGCATGGGCGGCATAGGCATTTTCCGGGTCAAGGACGACGGACTGAACCTGGGAGCCATCACCGAAAGCCTGACCCGCAATGGCACGCAGACCATCATGGTCCAGCGCTTTTTGCCCGCCATCAGCGAGGGAGACAAGCGCGTGCTGCTGATCGACGGTGAACCCGTGCCCTACGCTTTGGCGCGCATTCCCCAGGGAGGCGAGGTGCGCGGCAACCTGGCCGCCGGGGGCAAGGGCGTGGCCCAACCCTTGAGCGAATCCGACTGGGCCATTGCGCGCCACCTGGGCCCTATCCTGGCGGCACGCGGCTTGTTGCTGGTGGGTTTGGACATCATTGGCGAGCACCTCACCGAGATCAACGTCACCAGCCCCACCTGTTTCCAGGAGATCACCGATCAGATGGGTTGGAACGTGGCGGGACGCTTCATGGATGCCCTGGAAGCCAAGGTCGCGACCTGATCGAACTTGATCGACAATGGCGGACCTTGTCTGACCCGAACCCCTGTACCTGACCATGGCCATTCTGACCCTCAACGACGCCTGCCTGGCCTTTGGCCACGTGGCCCTTCTGGACCACGCCGCGTTTTCTCTTGAAACGGGCGAGCGTGTTGGTTTGATCGGCCGCAACGGCACGGGCAAATCCTCGCTGCTGAAAATTCTGGCCGGTCTGGAGAAGGCCGATGATGGCCAGCTCCAGCTGCAAAGCGGCATGCAGGCCGCTTATGTGCCGCAAGAGCCCACCTTCGCCGAAGGCGCCACGGTGTTCAGCACGGTCAGCGAAGGCCTGGCCGAAGTGAAGGACCTGCGCACCCGCTTCGAAGCCCATGCCGAAGGCGAAGACCTGGACGCCCTGATGACCCAGATCGAGGCCCGCAACGGCTGGAACTGGGAGCAACGCGTGGACGAAACCTTGCAGCGCCTGCACCTGGAAGCCGATCTGCCCATCGCCGGCCTGTCGGGCGGTACCAAAAAGCGCGTGGCTCTGGCCCGCGCCCTGGTGGCCAGCCCCGATGTGCTGCTGCTTGATGAACCCACCAACCACCTCGACTTGGATGCCATCACGTGGCTGGAAGAGTTGTTGGTGGCATTCAAAGGCAGCATCATCCTCATCAGCCACGACCGCGCCTTCTTGGACAACGTCTGCACCCGCATTGTTGAACTGGACCGTGGCGCGCTGCGCTCCTACCCCGGCAACTTTGCGGCCTACCAAACGCTAAAGGCCCAGCAACTGGCCGACGAAGCCCTGGCCAATGCCCGCTTCGACAAACTTCTGGCGCAAGAAGAAGTCTGGATTCGCAAAGGCGTGGAAGCCCGCCGCACCCGCTCGGTGGCCCGCGTGAAGCGACTACATGATTTGCGCCAGGAACGTTCCGAGCGCCGCGACGTGGTGGGCCGTGCCCGCATGGAAGTGTCGCAAGGCGACCGAGGCGGCAAGATCGTGGCCGAACTGGACAAGGTTTGCAAGAGCTTCCTGGGCCGCACCGTGGTCCAAGACTTCAGCGGCACCATCATGCGTGGCGACAAGGTGGGCCTGATTGGCCCCAACGGCGCGGGCAAGACCACCCTGCTGAAGATGATTCTGGGCGAGTTGGCCCCCGACAGCGGCTCGGTGAAGCAAGGTGCCAACTTGAACGTGGCCTACTTCGATCAGATGCGAGACCACCTCAACCTCGACGCAACTCTGGCCGACTTCATCAGCCCAGGCAGCGAGTGGATCGAAATCAACGGCTCGCGCAAGCATGTGATGGGCTATCTGCAAGACTTCCTGTTCTCGCCCGCGCGTGCTAATTCACCTGTGCGCACGCTCAGCGGCGGGGAGCGCAACCGCCTGCTGTTGGCTCGCCTGTTTGCCAAGCCCTCGAATGTGCTGGTGCTCGACGAACCCACCAACGACCTTGACATCGAAACCCTGGACCTGCTGGAAGAACTGTTGGCTGATTACCCCGGCACCGTCTTCCTGGTCAGCCACGACCGGCGCTTCCTCGACAACGTGGTCACCAGCACCCTGGTGGCCGAAGGCAATGGTTTCTGGCGCGAATACGAAGGTGGCGTGGAAGACTGGTTGATTCAGTCGCGCCGCGCCAAGGCCATGGCTGCCGGCAAACCTGGAGCAGTCACGATTGCCTCGGCCACCAAACAAGGCAAGGAAGCCGACACCCGCACCCCCGTGACGGTGGCGGCCGATGTGGCCGAACCCGTCACCCCAGCGGCTCCGGTGGTGGCCCAACCGAAGCGTAAACTCAGCTACAAAGAACAACGCGAACTCGACGAACTGCCCGAGCGCATTGAAGCCCTGGAAACCGAACAAGCCGAGTTGAACAAGCAACTGGCCGACCCCGACATCTACCGCAAGGAAGGTGGCAATGTGGCCGTCATGCACGCACGGGTCGAAGCCATTGACGAGGAACTGATGATTCTGCTGGAGCGCTGGGAAATCCTCAGCCAACGTTGAGTGCAGCTGGCTCGGCCACGGGGCGAGCCAGGTAACCCCCGGCCAGCAACTGGTTGCAGGTCTGCTCAGGGTCCTCGCTGGACATGATGTCGGGCAGCAAGCCTGCCAGCCGGCGCGTGTCCACCCGCAGCACCTTTTGCTTGATCGAGGCAATCTGCGTGGGGTGCATGGAGAAGCTCCTCAGCCCCATGGCCAGCAGCAACTCGGTGAAAGCCGGGTCGCCCGCCATTTCGCCACACACGCTGACGCCCTTGCCCGCCGCACGGGCCTGGGAAATGGTGCTCAAGATCAATTGCAGCACCGCGGGGTGCCAAGGGTCATACAGGTGGGCCACGGTTTCGTCGGTGCGATCAATGGCCAGGGTGTACTGAATCAGGTCGTTGGTGCCAATCGAGACGAAATCGAAATGGCGCAGAAACACGGGCAACGTCAAAGCGGCGGCCGGTACCTCAATCATGGCACCCAGCTCGACTTGACCAAACGACCGGCCCGATTCCGTCAACTGCCGTTTGGCAATGGCAATGTTTTCCAGGGTTTGCAGAATTTCCCGCTGGCTGGCCAACATGGGAATCATGATCTTCACGGGACCATGGTGTGCAGCACGAAACAGCGCACGCAACTGCCGCCGGAACATGCCAGGCTCTGACAAGCTCCAACGAATCGCCCGCAGGCCCAATGCAGGGTTGAGCACCGATTCATGCCGCAACTCACTGGCCGTCATGCCCTCCAAGGGCTTGTCGGCGCCGATGTCCACCGTGCGAATCGTGACAGGCAGGCCTTTCATGGCCTCGACTGCTCGACGGTAAGCGTCGTACTGCTCGTCTTCGTCAGGCAGGTTCCCGCCTCGGTTCATGAACAGGAATTCGCTGCGGAACAAGCCCACGCCCACCGAGCCAGCCTCCAGGGCGGCAGGCCCGTCTTCCGGCATTTCAATGTTGGCCACCAACTCGACCCGTTCACCATCGAGGGTGACCGCCGGCGTGTGCCGCAAACGGGCCAGTCGACTGCGCTCCAGTTCACTTTGGCGCTGGCGGAAGCGATACTCTTCCAGCACGATGGGTGAAGGGTCCACGATGACCAGCCCTGCATCGCCATCGATGATGATGCAATCGTCTTGCCGGATCAGGCTGCTGGCCTGGCGCGCGCCCACCACAGCCGGAATGTCCATGCTGCGGGCCACGATGGCGGTGTGCGAGGTCTTGCCGCCCACATCGGTCACGAAGCCTTTGAACACGCTGCGCTTGAAGTTCAGCATGTCGGCCGGGGCAATGTCGCTGGCCACCAAAACCAAGGGCTCATCGCCCCCAAAGTCGCGCTGTTCGGTCTCTGGCACGGGCGACGGCACGCCCTTGCTCAAACTGCGCAACAAGCGCTCCACCACCTGCTCCAGGTCGGCCTTGCGCTCGCGCAGGTAGGCGTCTTCCATTTCGTCAAACTGACGCGCCAGCACTTCCAACTGGGCCGACACCGCCCACTCGGCGTTGTAGTGACGCTCGCGAATCCAGGTGGCCGAGGCCCCGATCAAGGCCTCATCCTGCAACAGCATCTGGTGCACATCCAGCAAGGCGCCCAACTCAGGTGGGGCATCGGCAGGCAGATCGCGTTTGAGCACCTCGAACTCGGTGGCCACGGTATCTCGCGCAGCGTACATGCGCGCCACTTCATCCTCGATCCGAGATGGATCGATGAAAACGTGAGGCACGTCGACCCGGCTGGATGCCACCAGCACAGCCCGACCGATCGCCACCCCACGCGATACCGGCAAACCGAAAATTTGGATGCTCATATTTCAGATCCTAGCAGCGCCACCCACCCCGTGAACGCCCGTCATGCAACTGTCATGCGAAATTCACGTCGGCGTCACCCCTGAACGCAACACTGCAAGCCCATGAACAACATGGAATTCCCTCAGGAGTTGACGATGAAGGACTTGCCCCTGCCGACCCTGCCTATCGCAGATCTGTCTGCCCTCCGCTCGGCCGAATCGCGCGCCGCCCGGAGGTCACTTCATCCCAGCTCGCACGCTGATGCTGAGCCCCAGCAGCGCCAGGCCCTGGAAGTCGTTTGGGCTCGCACTGAGGAAGATGTTCTCGCAGCCCAGCGCCTGAGGTATCACGTTTTCGCCGAGGAAATGGGCGCTCGCCTGAGCGTGCCCGCCTCAGCTCCCGCGGGCCACGACATTGATTTGTTCGACCCCTATTGCGAGCACCTGCTGGTGCGCCTGCAAAGCCAAGATGGCGAGCCCGGCGAAGTCATCGGCACCTACCGGGTGCTGACCCCAGCCAACGCCAAGCGCGTGGGCGGCCTGTACAGCGAAACCGAATTCGACCTGACCCGCCTGCGTCACCTGCGCGGCAAGATGGTGGAGTTGGGCCGTTCGTGTGTGCACCCCCATCACCGCAGCGGCGGCGCCATCATGGCGCTGTGGGGGGCGCTGGCCGAATTCATGGTGCGCAACGACTTGGACACCATGATCGGCTGCGCCAGCATCAGCATGCGCGACGGTGGCCACGTGGCCGCCAGCCTGTGGGAACAGCTCAGCAAGACCCATCTGGCTCCGATCGAATTGCAAGTACGGCCCCGCCTGCCCCTGCCCGTTGAAGAGCTGGATCGCCACCTACAGGTCGACCCACCCGCCCTCATCAAAGGCTATCTGCGCTGCGGCGCCAAGATTCTGGGCGCCCCCGCCTGGGATCCCGACTTCAACACGGCCGACCTGCCCATGCTGATGCGCATTCAGGACCTGCCCGCCCGCTATCGCCGCCATTTCCTTGGCGCCTGACGCGAATCGAAGCGTTGAATCGGCCGCGCAGGGCCTAGACTGCGCGGCATGACTGCTTCGTCTCGCAAATCTTCCCAGCCCTCACCCGTTGCCCAATCACTGCCACTTTGGCAGCTGCTAACGGGTTGCGCCCAGGCCGTTTCTGCCGTACAGCAGGGTCAATCGCTCAACGACGCCCTGGCCGCCCGCCCCGCCGCCGAGCGCCCCGGGGTTCAGGCCCTGTCTTTCGCCGTCTTGCGCCGCCTGGGCACCGCTCAGGCTCTGCGTGCCATCCTGGTCCCCAAAAAGCCGGCACCCTGGGTTGACGGCCTGCTGTTGTCCGCCCTGGCACTGGCTTGCGGCACCGAGTACTCCGAACACACCTTGGTCGACCAGACCGTGGAGGCCGCCAAGCGCAAGGCCCGTCAGGCCTCGGGCCTGGTCAACGCGGTCTTGCGTCGGTTTCTGCGCGAGCGGCAGGCCCTGATGGCCGAGATCGAGTCCGACCCGGTGGCCCACTTCAACCATCCGCAGTGGTGGATCAGCCGACTCAAGCACGACTGGCCCGAGCAATGGCAAGCGCTTTTGCAGGCCAACCAGGAAGCCGCCCCGATGGCGCTGCGAGTCAATGCGCGCCGCACCACACCCCAGGCCTACATGAGCCGGCTGGAAGACGCGGGCCTGCCCGCCTGGCTCGACCCCGCTACCGGCGGCATCGTGCTGAAGCACGCCGCGCCCGTTTCGCGCCTGCCCGGGTTTGACGACGGCGATGTCTCTGTGCAAGACCTGTCTGCCCAACGCGCAGCCTCTTTGCTGCTGCAAGCTTGCCAATTCCCCCCAACCACACCAGGCTCAACCCGCCCACGGGTGCTGGACGCCTGCGCGGCCCCAGGCGGCAAAACAGCGCACCTGCTGGAACTGGCCGAGCTGGACGTGACTGCCCTGGACACCGACCCCAAGCGCCTGGCCCGCGTGCACGACACGCTGGATCGGCTTGGCCTGCAAGCACACGCCATCGCGGCTGACGCCAGCCGCCCCGACGCTTGGTGGGACGGCCAGCCCTACGACGCCATTTTGCTGGACGCCCCCTGCAGCGCCTCCGGCATCGTGCGCCGCCACCCGGACGTGCGTTGGCTGCGCCGCGAAAGCGACATCACCGCGCTGGCCCGCACGCAAGACACCATCCTCGACGCCTTGTGGCCCCTGCTCAAGCCAGGCGGCCACCTGCTGTATTGCACTTGCTCCTTGTTCAAGGAAGAGGGCCAACAACGGGTCGACGCGTTTTTGCAACGCTGCCCGCAAGCCAAGGCGCTGTCCGCCCCCGGCCACCTGTTGCCTGTGGTCGAATATGACGAGCCAGCCGGATCCGATTCCGGCGACGGGTTCTTTTACGCCCTCCTCACCAAGATCTGACAAGGTGACGAATGCCCCGGATGCGCCGCCGAGAGCTGCTCCAACGCAGCGCCTCAGCCTTGCTCGCCCTCACGGCGATGACAGCAGGGTCGGCGGCGCGTGCCTGGCCCAACTCACGCACGCCCGTTGACCTCAAGCAACTTCAGGTCACCCGCACCGATGACGGCGTGACCCTGAGCTACGACGTTCGTTTCGACCTACCGAAGGAAGTGGAAGACGCCTTGCTGAAAGGCGTCTCGCTGGTATTTCTGGCCGAAGCTGAAACCTACCGCAGCCGCTGGTACTGGACCGACAAACTGCGCAGCACGGTTCGCCGCCGCTGGCGCCTGACCTACCAGCCGCTGACACGACAGTGGCGCCTGAGCTTCGATGGTCTGAGCCGCCACTACAGCCGACTGGTCGACGCACTGAATGCCATGCGACGCGGCAGCAACTGGCGTATTGCCGACGCGCTCCCCACCGGCGACGACCAAGACTACTACGTTGACTTCAAGTTCAAGCTCGACACCGACGAACTGCCGCGCCCCCTGCAACTCAGCCTCGGGGTACAAAGCGAATGGGATCTGGCCATTGAGCGTCGCGTCGCCGTTCCCCCACCTCGCTGACCCATCGAACCCCGAATGAGCACCATCAAAGCCAATCGTTGGGCCTGGATTGTGTCTGCCGTGGCCGTCACGGGGGCTGCCCTGGTGCTGGCCTTCTTGCTGGCCTTTGCCACCGAAAACGGAGAACGCTTCGAGCCTCAGTTCGCCTGGCTTTTCTGGACCAACGTCGCCGTCGCGGGCCTGTTGCTGGCCGTCATCCTGTTTGCGATGGTGCGCCTGGCCATGCGCCTGCGCGCCCGCAAATTCGGCAGCCGACTGCTGCTCAAACTGGCTGGTATCTTCGGGCTGGTCGGGGTGGTGCCGGGCCTGCTGATCTACACCGTGTCGTACCAGTTCGTGTCACGCAGCATTGAAACCTGGTTCGATGTGCGAGTGGAAGGTGCGCTGGAGGCCGGGCTCAATCTGGGGCGCAGCACCCTGGACACCCTCACCCACGAACTGGGCGCCAAAACCCGCCTGGCCGCTGAACGCCTGAGCACGGGCAACGACCCCACCGATCTCAGCGGCCCTCCGCCCAAACTCCTCGACCTTGAACGCATCCGCGAACAACTCGGGGCCCACTCCGTCTCCCTGATTTCAGAAACCGGGCAAATTGAAATGACTGTGGGCGGCGACCGCTCACGCACCCTGTTGACGGACCGCCTGCCACTCACTTGGCGACAAGAAGCGCGCAGCAAAGGCATCATGTCCATGGTGGAGGGGCTGGACGACAAATCAGATGGGGCCACCCCAGACCCAAGCGCCATCTCCCCCCCCCGGCTGCTGTCACTGGCCTGGATGCCCGACCGCAGCTTCAACCTGCAGGCCCGAGGCCACTATCTGCTTACCACCCAGATCCTGCCCAGCGAACTGGTCAAGAACGCGCTGGACGTCCAGGCCGCCTATCGCGAGTATCAGCAGCGCGCCTTAGGCCGAGGGGGCCTCAAGCGCATGTACATCGGCACCCTCACCCTCACGCTCATCCTGGCCGTGTTCGGGGCCGTGCTGCTGGCCGCCATATTGGGACAGCAGCTCGCGCGCCCCTTGCTGCTGCTGGCCGAAGGCGTGGGCGAAGTGGCACGTGGCGACCTGCGACCCAAAGCCATCTTCGCCACCAAAGACGAACTAGGTGGCCTGACGCGGTCTTTCGCCGCCATGACCCAGCAGTTGGCCGACGCCCGCGCCATGGTCAACCGAAGTGTGTCCGATCTCGACAGTGCCCGCGCTCACCTGCAAACCATCCTCGACAACCTCACTGCCGGCGTCATCGTGTTTGATGCCCATGGCCTGATCGACATCGTCAACCCCGGCGCCACCCGCATCCTGCGCCTGCCCCTGTCTGCCTACCGAGGCCGCACCCTCGCCGACGTGCCCGGCCTGCAAGATTTCGCCCAGGCGTTAAGCCAACGCTTCGAGCTGTACGCCAGCGACCCCACCCCAGGCGAGCGACAACAATGGCAAGAGGCCTACGAGCTGAAGTTGCCGCAGTACCCGGAGCCGCTGACCCTGCTGGTTCGCGGCGCCGAGTTGCCCCCCAACGAACGCCTGATCGTGTTCGATGACATCACCGAGGTGGTGTCGGCCCAGCGCGCCGAGGCCTGGAGCGAAGTGGCCCGCCGCGTGGCCCATGAAATCAAGAACCCGCTCACACCCATCCAGCTCTCGGCCGAACGCTTGCAACTCAAACTCGAAAGCAAGCTCGACCCACCCGGCCAACAACTACTGAACCGATCGGTCGACACCATCGTCACCCAGGTGCAGGCGCTCAAGACCCTGATCAACGAATTCAGAGACTACGCGCGCCTACCCACAGCCAAGCTGGTGCCACTCGATTTGAACCACCTCATCAGCGACGTCTTGGCCCTGTATGGCCACGCCATTGAAAGCGGCGTGCTGCGCACCGAACTCAGCCCCGGCCTGCCCTGGATCGTGGGCGATGCCACCTTGCTGCGCCAAGTGGTTCACAACCTGGTCCAGAACGCGCTCGATGCGGTCGCCGAGCACCCCCCTGTTTCGGTGCCCGCGCAAGTGCTGCTCAAAACCGATACCCCGTTAAACGACGACGGCAGCGTGCGCGCCGTTCGCCTGCTGGTTCGAGACAATGGACCCGGTTTTCCGGACAAAATACTCAAAAGAGCCTTCGAGCCCTATATCACCACCAAGGCCAAAGGCACGGGTCTGGGCCTGGCCGTTGTGAAAAAAATTGCCGATGAACATGGCGCTTTGATTCGCCTTCGCAACCTCAATCGCCCGTCAGATGCCGATTTCCTAGGGAATCTCTCTGGGGCGGAGGGTTCAAGAGGGGCTCAAGTTTCGTTATCATTTTCAAAGCTGTCATTCCAACAGCCTCAAGCTGCGTCAAACTCATGATGCAGACCCTCACTTGGGGTTACCTTATTCATGGCCACCATTCTTGTTGTTGACGACGAACTGGGCATTCGTGCCCTGCTGTCAGAAATTCTGAGCGACGAAGGACACACTGTCGAAGTCGCTGAAAACGCCGCCAAGGCCCGAGCCTTGCGCGAACAATGCAAACCCGACCTCGTGTTGCTGGACATCTGGATGCCTGATGTCGATGGCGTCACCCTGCTCAAGGAATGGTCGGCCAATGGCCAGCTCACCATGCCCGTCATCATGATGTCGGGACACGGCACCATTGACACGGCCGTGGAAGCCACCAAGTTCGGCGCGCAGTCGTTCCTGGAAAAGCCCATCACCATGCAAAAGCTGCTGCGCGCGGTCGAGCAAGGCCTGACCAAGCCCGCCCCTCGCGCAGCGCAAGCCAGCACGGGCCACGTGCACATGGCCACGGTCACGCCCATCACGGCGGCCCAGTCGTACAACAACCTCAGCGCCTCCAACATGGTGGCCTCGCGCCCTGAAGTGCAAAGCGCACCTCATGGCGCCATCACATACGGCGCCGTCACCAGCCCCGTGTCAGCGCACGCCCATCACCAGCAAGGTCCTTCGCACGAACAAAGTTTCGAACTGGATCGCCCACTGCGTGAAGCCCGTGACGACTTCGAACGCGCCTACTTCGAATTCCACCTGGCTCGCGAAGGTGGCAGCATGACCCGCGTGGCAGAGAAAACAGGCCTGGAGCGCACCCACCTGTATCGAAAACTCAAACAATTGGGTGTCGATTTGGGTCGCAGCAAAAAAGCAGCTCTAAATTGATGTATACTGGCGTTCTTCGCTGATCGCGACATCGAAATCGCAGTCAAGCAAAGCGGCCTGGTAGCTCAGTTGGTAGAGCAGCGGAT
>CAYVOP010000079.1:0-15189 GCA_964453105.1 uncultured Aquabacterium sp.
CCCGTGGTCTGCGCATCTTTGGCCCCACCAAGGCGGCAGCCCAGCTGGAAAGCTCCAAAGCCTTTGCCAAGGACTTCATGAAGCGCCACGGCATTCCCACGGCCTTCTACGAAACCTTCAGCGACCCCGTGGCTGCCCACGCTTATGTGGACAAACATGGCGCCCCCATCGTCATCAAGGCCGACGGCCTGGCTGCGGGCAAGGGCGTGGTCGTGGCCATGTCTTTGCAAGAAGCCCATGAAGCCATCGACTTCATGCTGCTCGACAACAAGCTCGGCGTGCAGCACAACGAAGGCGGCGCCCGTGTGGTGATCGAAGAATTCCTGCAAGGCGAAGAAGCCAGCTTCATCGTCATGGCCGACGGCAAAAACGTGGCCGTCATGGCCACCAGCCAGGATCACAAGCGCCTGCTCGATGGCGACGAAGGCCCTAACACCGGTGGCATGGGTGCGTACTCGCCCGCACCTGTGGTCACGCCCAATGTACATGCCAAAGCCATGCAGGAAATCATCCTGCCTACGCTGGCAGGCATGGCCAAGGATGGCAGTCCCTTCACTGGCTTCCTCTATGCCGGCTTGATGATTGACGCCCAAGGCAACCCCAAGACCCTGGAGTTCAACACCCGCATGGGTGACCCCGAAACCCAGCCCATCATGATGCGACTCAAGACCGATCTGATCGACGTCATGATGCATGCCACCGATGGCACCTTGGACCAGATCGAACTGCAATGGGACCGCCGCTTTGCGCTGGGTGTGGTGATGGCCGCTGGCGGCTATCCCCTCAGCCCCAAGAAGGGCGATGTCATCACCGGATTCCCGGCAGATGCCGACGACGCCATGGTCTTCCATGCCGGCACACAAGAAATCGATGGGCAAACCGTGACCAGCGGTGGCCGTGTTTTGTGCGTGACGGCTTTGGGCGAATCGGCCAAGCTGGCGCAACAAAAGGCCTACGAGACCCTGGCTGGCATCCAGTTCGACGGCATGCAGTTCCGCAAGGACATTGGCTGGCGCGCGATCAAGCGCTGACGGCCGCATCAAATACATCCCCCATGACCGACACCTTGCAAACACAGGCTGTGCGCGATTACCTGCTGGGTTTGCAGGACCGCATCATCTCCACCTTCGAGGCTGCCGATGGCAAGCCCTTCATCCGCGACGCGTGGGTGAGGGGCCCTGAGGAGCGCCTGCAGGGTGACGGTTGCTCGCGCCTGGTCGAAGAAGGCAACCTGCTTGAGCGCGGGGGCTGCAACTTTTCCCACGTCAAGGGCCCCAGCCTGCCACCCTCGGCCACGCAGCATCGTCCCGAGTTGGCTGGCTGCCCGTTCGAAGCGATGGGGGTATCCCTCGTTTTTCACCCCCGCAACCCCTATGTGCCGACGGTTCACATGAACGTGCGCATGCTGGCCGCCCACAAGCCCGATGGCTCCGTGGTGGCTTGGTTTGGTGGCGGCATGGACCTCACCCCCTACTATGGTTTTGAAGAAGATGCGAAGCACTTCCACCAGGTGTGCAAAAACGCCCTGGCGCCGTTTGGCGAAGACAAACATCCCCGCTTCAAGAAGTGGTGCGACGAGTACTTTTTCCTCAAGCACCGCAACGAAGCGCGTGGCGTGGGCGGTATCTTCTATGACGATCTCTCGGAACTCGGGTTCGAAGGCGGTCTGGCACTGACCCAATCGGTGGGCGATGCCTTCATCGACGCCTATCTGCCCATCTTGCAGCGTCGCAAAGACACGCCCTATACCCAGCACGAACGCGACTTCCAGGCCTTCCGCCGGGGGCGTTACGTCGAGTTCAACCTGGTGTGGGACCGTGGCACGCTGTTTGGTTTGCAGTCGGGTGGCCGCACCGAAAGCATCCTGATGTCGATGCCCCCCATCGTCACCTGGCGCTACAACTGGCAACCCGAAGCCGGCACGCCCGAAGCGCGCCTGTACACCGATTTCCTGCACCCGCGTGACTGGGTCTGAGCCAACTCGTCGCCGCATCGGCATCATGGGCGGCAGTTTCGACCCCGTCCACGCCGGCCACGTGGCTCTGGCCGAATCCGCCCTTCAGTATCTGCAATTGGATGAAATCCGGTGGGTGCCTGTAGGGCAGGCCTGGCAGAAAAGCCGAGACCTGGCGCCCGCCGAACACCGCGTCAACATGGTCAAGCTGGCAGCGGCGCACGAACCTCGCTTCGTGGTCGACCCCATTGAGGTCAACCGAGCGGGGCCGTCTTACACGCTGGACACGGTTCGTGCCCTGCAGGAGCAGGTCGGTTCAACCGCGTGCGAATGGTTTCTCATCATGGGGCTGGACCAATATCGCAATCTGCCTACCTGGCATGGGTGGCAGGAATTGCTGGGGCGAGTGCAGTTGGCCGTGGCTTGCCGCGATACCGATGCACTACCCGAATTGAAGCTGGGGCGAGCAATTGCCCTGCCCATGCCACCCCTTTCTGTGTCTTCCACCACCATTCGCCAACAAATATTGGCAGGTGCAGACCCTAAAACGCTGGTGCCCACCATGGTGTCCGACGCCGTGGCGCGCTATATTGCCCAACATCAACTCTATGCCGACAGGCACCCTCCGCTGAATGGACATCCGTAAACTGCAACGCGCCATCGTCGATGGCCTCGAAGACGTCAAGGCCCAGGACATCGTTGTCTTCAACACCGAACACCTGTCGCCCCTGTTCGAGCGCGTGATCATTGCCTCCGGTACGTCCAACCGACAAACCAAGGCCCTGGCTTCCAGCGTGCGTCAGGCCGTGAAGGCGGCCGGCTTCCAGGTCATGCGCACCGAAGGCGAAGACAACGGTGAGTGGATCATCGTGGACTGCGCCGCAGCTGTGGTGCACGTGATGCAGCCCGCCATCCGCCAGTACTACCAACTGGAAGAAATCTGGGGCGAGAAGCCCGTGGCCATCCAGGTCAAGACCGGTCGCAAGTCGCTGGTGAAGGCGTCTGAGCCCATGGACGAAGACGAACCCGTCAAGCCCAAAAAGGCCGCTGGCAAGACCACGGCAGCCAAGAAAGCCGCCACCACAGCGCCGACGCGCAAGGTGGCCGGTAAGGTGGCTGCCAAGAAAACAGCCAGCAAAAAGCCTGCTGTCGTGAAGGAAACGGCGCCCGCCAAGGCCCCGGCAGCCAAGAAGGTCGCCGCCAAAAAGGTGGCTGCCAAGAAGGTCGCCGTGAAAACCGTGGCGGTGAAGAAGGTGGCGGCCAAAAAGGCCTCCGCCAAGAAAACTTCGGTGAAGGCGCCGGTGCAAAAGGTCTTGGTGAACGCCCCAGCCAAGAAGAAGGCACCAGCAGTCAAGAAGGTCGCTGCCCAAAAGGTGGTGACACGCAAGGTTGCGGCAAAGAAGGTGGCAGCCAAGAAGGCCCCCGCCAAGAAAACCGCTCGCTGAGACTGAGTTGTTGGCATGAAACTGACCGTGGTCACCATCGGTCATCGGCTGCCGGGCTGGGCGGACGAAGCCTGCGAGGATTACCTCAAACGCTTCCCGCCCGACTGGAAAGTCGAAGTCAAGGCCCTCAAAGCCGAACCTCGTGAGGGCAAGCCCGTGCCAGCCATCATGCAGGCTGAGGCCACTCGCATCGAGGCGGCGCTGGAGCGTGGCGTGCGGCGCGTCATCCTGGACGAACGGGGTACCCGTTTGACCAGTGTGCAACTGGCCGAGCGCTCTGAAGCCTGGCTGCATGATGGGCGTGATGTGGCGCTCATCATTGGTGGGGCCGATGGCATTGACCCCACGCTGAAGCAGACCGCCGATGAAGCCATTCGCCTCTCAGACATGACCTTGCCTCATGCGCTGGCCCGTGTGTTGCTGCTTGAACAACTCTATCGGGCCTGGTCTTTGCGAAACAACCATCCTTATCACCGTGCCTGACACAGCCAACACGCCATTCATTTACCTGGCTTCTCAAAGCCCGCGCCGTCGCCAGTTGCTCGATCAACTCGGGGTGGCCCACCGGCTCCTGCTGCCGGACGCGCAGGAAGATGCCGAAGCATTGGAAATGGAGCGTGAAGGTGAAACCCCTGAAGACTACGTGCTTCGGGTGACCCAAGCCAAATGGGAGGCGGCGGTGGCGCGGCTGGCGCGCTTCCGTCAACAAGACGGCGGCATGCCTGATGCGCCGATTTTGTGTGCCGACACCACCGTGGCGCTGGACAACACCATTCTGGGCAAGCCGCGCGATGAAGCCCATGCCGAGCAGATCCTGTCCAGCCTGTCTGGGCGCAATCACCGTGTTCTGACGGCTGTGGTGGTCAATGGCCACGCCTTGGTCAGTACCTCGCATGTGGTCTGGCGCGCTTTGACTGCCGATGAAATTGCGCGCTATGTGGCCAGTGGCGAGCCCATGGGCAAAGCCGGGGCCTATGCCATTCAAAGCCGGGCCGCAGCGTGGACCGTTCGCATCGAAGGCAGCTACAGCGGCATCATGGGGCTGCCCTTGTACGAAACCGCCGAACTCTTGCGGCCCCTGGGCTGGCAGTTCTGAGCCCCCCGATCGACTGAATTCAACCCTTGCTTTCCTTGTCATGCCAAGCACCCAAGACATCCTTGTGAACTGGACTCCCCAGGAAACCCGCGTGGCCATCATCGAAGGTGGGGCGGTGCAAGAGTTGCACGTCGAACGCACCTTGGAGCGCGGCCTGGTTGGCAACATCTATGCCGGCAAGGTGGTTCGTGTTTTGCCGGGCATGCAGTCGGCCTTCATCGACATTGGTCTGGAGCGCGCAGCCTTCCTGCACGTGGCCGACCTGCATCGTGAAGACCCATCGGCCAAGCCAACATCGCGTTCGTCTGAGTCGCAAACCCCCATTGAAAAGCGGGTTCACGAAGGCCAGACCTTGATGGTGCAGGTCATCAAAGATCCGATTGGCACCAAGGGCGCGCGTCTGTCGACCCAGATCAGTGTGGCGGGTCGGTTGCTGGTGTTTCTGCCGCAAGACGATCACCTGGGCATTTCCCAGAAAATTGGCTCGCCTGAATTGCGTGATCAACTGCGTGAACGCATGATGCGGCTCATCGGCGAAGCCGATAACCGCGAAGGCCGTACACGCTCGGGTGGTTTCATTCTGCGCACCAACGCGGAAGACGCCACTGACCATGAATTGGCGCTGGACATTGCCTATTTGCGCAAGACCTGGGCCACGGTGCGCGAATTGGGTTTGAAGTCGCCCCCCGGTACCTTGCTGTACCAGGAGCTGAATCTGGCTCAGCGTGTGCTGCGTGATCTGGTCAACGAATCCACCAACAGCATCCGCATCGACTCCCTGATCCAATTTGAAGCCCTCAAGGCCTTTGGTCAGGAATTCACGCCCACGGCGGTCGATAAGCTGGCCCATTACAAGGGTGAGCGCCCCATTTTCGACCTGTACAACATTGATCGGGAAATCGAAAAAGCGCTGGCTCGTCGAGTCGATCTGAAGTCGGGCGGCTACCTCATCGTGGATCAAACCGAAGCCTTGACCACCATCGATGTGAACACCGGTGGCTATGTGGGCGCGCGCAACTTCGACGACACCATTTTCAAGACCAACCTGGAAGCCGCGCAAGCCATTGCTCGCCAATTGCGCCTGCGCAACCTGGGGGGTATTGTCATCATCGACTTCATTGACATGCTGCGTGAAGACCATCGCGACAGCGTGTTGGGTGAATTCCGCAAGCAGTTGCTGCGCGATCGCACCAAGGTCACCGTCAGTGGCTTCTCCGCGCTGGGCCTCGTCGAAATGACCCGCAAGCGCACCCGCGAATCACTGGCGCACATGCTGTGCCAGCCGTGCCCTACTTGCGATGGGCGGGGGCAGGTCAAGACGGCGCGCACGGTGTGCTACGACATCCTGCGCGAAATCTTGCGCGAGGCACGCCAATTCAACCCGCGCGAATTCCGGGTGGTGGCCAATGCCACCGTGGTCGAAATGCTGCTGGACGAAGAAAGCCAGCACTTGGCCGGGTTGAGCGACTTCATCGGCAAGCCTGTGTCGCTTCAGGCCGAGCCCTCGATGTCACCGGAACAGTACGACATCGTTCTGCTCTGAGTGCAAATTTACATAACTTGACCTGATTCCGGGGGGGAATTGGCCGTTTTGGCCATTCCTGTCATCTGAACGGGGCACAATGTCGGCTGTTTTTCGAAAACCACCCTTTCTGATCCCGTTGATGTCGCTGCTAGATCGCCTTTCCTCGCGCCGCGCCTGGTTGGTTGCTGCCGCTATGGCTGCTTCGGCCCTGGCTCCCGTCACAGGGGCCCAGGCGCAGTTCCGGGTTGAAATTTCCGGGGTGGGGGCCACCCAGGTACCGGTGGCCATCGCCAAGTTCAAGGGCGAGGGCCTGGCCCCGCAAGCCATTTCTGCCATCATCAAGGCCGATCTGGAGCGCAGTGGCCAGTTCAAGATGCTTGATGTGCCTGGCGAGCGCTGGGACGACGCCAATCACCCCAATCTGGCCGAATGGAAGCCCAAGGCCGATGCCATGGTGGTCGGGTCGATCTTCATGCTGGCCGATGGCCGCTACGATGTGCGCTTCCGTCTGTGGGACACCCTCAAAGCCGCCGACCAAGGTGGGCAAAGCCTGGTGGTTACGGCGGGTGATCTGCGTTTGGCAGCGCACCGCGCCGCAGATTTCATCTATGAAAAACTGACGGGCGACAAGGGCGCTTTTGCCACCCGCATCGCTTATGTCAGCAAGGTGGGCAAGCACTACACCCTGAATGTGGCCGATGCCGATGGCGAAGGCGTTCAGGCCTCATTGACGAGCCCAGCCTCGATCATTTCGCCCGCCTGGTCGCCCGACGGACGGCAATTGGCGTATGTGACCTTTGAAGGTGGCAAAGCCATCGTCGTGGTGCAGGAAGTTCTGTCTGGTCAGCGCCGCGTTTTGGCCGCCTTCAAAGGCACCAACAGCGCCCCCGCCTGGTCACCCGATGGGCAGCAACTGGTGGTCACCTTGAGCCGTGATGGCGGGTCGCAGTTGTATGTCATCGGCACCAGCGGTGGCGCGGTTCGCCGCTTGACCCAGTCTTCGGCCATTGACACCGAAGCGGTGTGGGCACCCGATGGTGCATCGATCTATTTTGTGAGTGATCGTGGGGGTGGACCTCAGATCTACCGTGTCCCCGCTGCCGGGGGGGAGCCCACTCGCGTCACATTCAACGGCTCTTACAATGTGAGCCCAGCCATCAGCCCAGACGGCCGCCTGTTGACCTACATCGGTCGGGTAGGCGGGGCTGATCGGGTTCACTTGATGGAGCTGTCGTCCGGCAACGTGCGTGTCTTGACCGACACGAGCGATGACGAAAGCCCCAGTTTTGCACCCAACAGCCGTCTGATCGTCTATGCCACCCGACTCAATGGTCGGGAGGTGTTGATGACCACGTCGCTGGATGGGCGCATCAAGGCCCGGTTGGCCACCCCGGCAGATGTTCGTGAACCGGTCTGGGGTCCCCAGGCGGGCGCGGGCCGCCGCTGATTTTTGTTTTTTTGATTAGATCGTTTTCGGAGATCCATATGAAGAACGTTCGCACTCTGTCTCTGGCTGCCTTGGCTGTGGCTTCTGCCGCACTGCTGTCTGCTTGCGGTTCGGCCGTGAAGCTCAACGAAGATCAAGCGGCTTCGAACCAGCCTGCTCGCATTGACAACGCCGGCGCAGGTAACGCTTCGGGCGTGAACAATGGCGGTGCTGCTACCACCACCGTTGCGCCTATCGTTGTCGATGGCAAGGGCGGTGCAGATGCTGGCCTGGCCACCGTGATCTACTTTGACTTCGACAGCTTCGTGGTCAAGGACGAGTTCAAGCCTGTCGTGGAAGGCAACGGCAAAGCCCTGATCGCTTCGGGCAAGAAGGCCGCTGTGGAAGGTCACGCTGACGAACGCGGCAGCAAGGAGTACAACCTGGCCCTGGGTCAAAAGCGTGCTGAAGCCGTGGTCAAGTCCCTGACCCTGATCGGCGTGAAGGGTGAGCAACTGGAAGCCGTGAGCTTCGGTGAAGAAAAGCCAGCCGTGTCGGGTTCGGGCGAAGAAGCCTGGGCCAAGAACCGTCGCGTCGAGCTGCGCACCAAGTAATCTGATTCCAAGGAAGTGCGATGCGTGTGTTGACCCCTTTGCAAAACCGGTTGCGCCCTCTGGCGCTGGCCCTATTGGCCCTCACCGGCGCTTCGGCGGCCAGGGCTGGTTTGTTTGAGGACGAAGACGCACGCAACGCCATTCTGGAATTGCGGCAGCAGCGTGTGCAGGATCTGGACACGCAGGCTGCTCGCCTTAAAGAGCTTTCGGCTCAAATCGATGGCCTCAAGCGCAGCTTGCTGGACATGAATTCCCAGATTGAACTGGTTCGCAGTGATCTGGCCAAAGAGCGTGGGCAAAGCGAAGTGCTGGCTCGCGATCTGGCGGAATTGCAGCGTCGCCAGAAAGACATGCAACAGGTTGCAGACGAGCGTGCTCGCAAGTTGGAGCCTGTGGGGGTGAACCTGGACGGCAAATCGTTCAAGGCAGAGCCCGAAGAAAAAAAGCAGTTTGACGATGCATTGGCCAAACTGCGATCGCAAGATTTTGCGGGTACTGCTGCGGCATTGAATGCCTTCCTGCAGCGCTACCCATCGACTGGCTACAGAGAGTCGGCGTATTACTGGCTGGGCAACGCCTATTACGGCGCAGCGCAGTACAACGAGGCCATTGGTGCCTTCAAGCAACTGGTGGCGGCGGCACCTGACCATGTGCGCTCGCCTGAAGCCATGTTGTCAATTGCCAATTGCTACAGCGAGCTGAAAGATGCGAAGCAATTGCGCAAGAGCCTGGAAGATGTGGTGAAACGGTATCCGCAGTCCGAGGCTGCTCAGGCTGCCAAAGACCGCATTGCCACCACTGCAGCCTTGAAGTCGCCCGAGTCTGCTGCGTCGTCTGGCGCTTCGTCTGGCGGCAAGAGCAAGCCGCGCAAGTAAACCCAGGTGGTTTCGTGAGTGAGGTGAGTGCTGCCATGCACGACTCGGCTGACCTTGAGCGCCGGTTTGGTGGCTTGCGTCGCCTGCATGGCGTGGCTGGCTATGAGCGCCTCCGCCAAGCTCGTGTGGCCGTGATCGGTGTGGGCGGAGTGGGGTCCTGGGCCGCTGAAGCTCTGGCCCGTAGTGGCGTGGCCGCGCTGACTCTGGTCGACCTGGACCATGTGGCTGAATCCAATATCAACCGGCAGGTGCACGCGCTCGAGTCCACCTTGGGCCAGGCCAAAGTGTTGGCCTTGAAAGACCGCATTGCCCAGATTCATCCCGGCTGCGATGTGCGCGCGGTGGAAGAATTCATTGAAGAAGACAACGTGACCACGTTGCTCCTGCCCGATTCTGTGGATGTGGTGTTGGATTGCTGTGATCAAGTCAAGGCCAAGGCGGCTTTGGCTGCTTGGGCCTGGGCACACAAAAAGCCATTCATCACGGTGGGCGCCGCCGGCGGAAAAACCAGTCCTCAGTTGGTGGAGGTGGCTGATCTGTCCGAGGTCACCCACGACCCTTTGCTGGCCAGCTTGCGCCAGCGTTTGCGGCAGCGTCATGGCGGGGCACGCAAAGGCAAGATGAACGTGATTTGCGTGTTCTCACGCGAGGCCGTGTTGCCGCCTCAAGATGCCTGTGAGGCAGATACAACAGGCGATGGCTCCTTGAACTGTCACGGATATGGATCTTCGGTCACCGTGACCGCCACCTTTGGTCTGGTGGGGGCTGCTCAGGCTACTCAACGAGTGATTGCCTGACAGGCAATCCTTACATTATCTCCTTTAAGTCCCTGTTCACGTTATGCCTTATGGTTTACCTCAGGCATTTCGTGCGAACGCCCGTGGCACATTGATTCCAGAAGAGGGGTGCTCAATGCATGCGCCAACAGGCGCGTAGCGGTTGCAGAAGATTCCCTCCAGACGAAAAGGGAGGGGGCAACGTGCGTTGCATTTGTACTTGTGTCGGGACGATTCATGCCAATCGGAGGCAGCCGTGTCAGCCCACACGCCCATCACGCCACTGAGTACCGATCTGCAGACGCCGGGGCTGGAGTTGCTGGCTCGTGCGTTCAATGCCGCTCCCAATGGATTCCTGATCGTCGATGCCTCGGGCACGATTGTGGCGGTCAATACCGAACTGGAGCTCATGTTCGGCCTCCGAGCCGACGAACTCATCGGCCAACCTGTTGAGGTGCTGCTGCCCGAGAGCTCGCGAGGCGCTCATGTGGGCTTGCGGCAAGGCTTCTTTGACAAGCCTGATCGGCGTCCCATGGGGGGTGGTCGCGTGCTCTATGGGCGTCGGGCCAACGGTGTCGAGTTCCCCGTGGAGATCGGGCTGAACCCAGTCGCGGGTGCACAAGGGGCATTGGTCTTGGCGTCCGTGGTGGATATCAGCGAGCGTTTGGCGCTGGAGTGGGCGTTTCGGGGGCTCTTCGAGGAGTCCCCTTATGGCCTGTTGATCGTCAACGATCAGGGCGACATCGTCATGGTCAACAAGGTGTTGGCTCAATCTTTGGGTTATGCGGCGGCGGCCCTGGTCAATCAGCCTTTGCAGATGTTGTTGCCTGAGCGGTATCGACACGGGCACGGGGGCTTGATGGCGGGCTACACCAAGACCGGGGAAGCCCGCATGATGGGCCAGGGGCGAGATCTCACGGCGCTGCATCGTGATGGCAGCGAGGTGCCAGTGGAAATTGGCTTGAGCCGTGTGCGTTGGCAGCGGCAGGCCATGACCTTGGCGGTCGTCAGTGACATCAGTGTCCGCAAGCGGCTTGAGTTGGCGCTCAAGCAGGCGAATGCCAACCTGGAAGAGTTCACCTATGTGGCTTCGCATGATTTGCGCTCGCCTTTGCGTGGGCTGGCTGACTTGATGGAATGGATCGAGGCCGATCTGGGAAGCGAGGTAGCGCCTCCGGTGGCTCGAAATCTGGCTCGCATGAAGCAACGCATTGAGCGCATGGAGCGCTTGATCGACGACTTGCTTAGTTATGCGCGAGCAGGGCAGGCCGCCACCAACTACACCACGGTCGATGTTCGGCACATGGTGGGTGAAATCATGGAATTGCAGCCCTTGCCACAAGGCTTCAGCCTGGAACTCGACATGGCTGTGTCACCCTTCCATGCCACGCGCACCCCATTGGAAACGGCCTTGCGCAATTTGATTGCCAACGCTGTCAAACATCACGATAAGCCCGAAGGTGTCATACGGATCGAGGCTTATGAAGATGACAGCTACGCCGTCATCAGCGTCATCGATGATGGCCCCGGCATACCGGCTGCCTCGAAAGACCGCATTTTCAAACTCTTTCAAACCCTGACCGCCAACCAGCGAGGTGGCTCTGGCATTGGCTTGGCCCTGACCAAGCGCGTGGTGGAGGTACATGGCGGGCGCATCGATGTGGTGTCGCCTGTGGCCAATGAGCGAGGCGCGTGCTTTCGCTTCTGGTGGCCGCGTTTTCCAAGGAGAGGTCAAGATGAATCGTGACGTCACGCCTACCATCTTGCTGGTTGAGGACGACGACGTGGCTGCGGAGTCGGTCGTTCGAAGTTTGCAAAAACATGGATGCAATTACCCTGTGGTCTGGGCCGAAGACGGACAGATCGCGCTGGACATCTTGCGCGACAAGGATGCAGACCGCGTTGTGCCCAGGCCTCGGGTGATCTTGTTGGACCTCAACATGCCACGCATGAATGGGTTCGAGTTTCTTCAGCAGATTCGCTCTGATCCTGACTTGCGTGGTGATGTTGTGTTCATCTTGACCACATCAAATGCCGACTCGGACCGTACCCGTGCATACCATGAGTGCATCGCGGGCTACATGGTCAAGTCTGCCGTTGGACCTCAGTTTGTGAAGCTGGTGTCTTTGCTCAATAGCTACCAGGACGCGGTGCGACTGCCCGGATGAATGTCATGATGCCCTCAGCCGCCCCTGACAATCTCAAGATGCTGGTTGTGGACGACGACGATGTCGATCGTGAGCGTGTGCGGCGCTTCCTGAATCGCAGTGCCCTGCAGGTGGAAATCACGGAAGCCGAATCTGGCTTGCAGGCGTTGCAACTGTTGAAAGGCAGCCAGTTCGATTGCATTGTGTTGGATAACCATCTGGGTGACACGACTGGGGCCGAGTTGATTTCGCAAATTCAGGCCGAAGATACAGCAGCCTGTCCAATCATCATGGTCACAGGGGCGGGCAGTGAGTCATTGGCCGTGCAAGCCATGATGGATGGTGCATACGACTACCTGCCCAAAACGAATTTGTCGGTGGATGTGTTGCAGCGTTCCGTGCGGCGGGCGGTGGAGATGCATCGCGTGCGTTGTGAACTTCGGCAGGTGCATGCGTCGCTGGAGCAACGGGTTGACCAACAGGCCGCCACCATTCGCCAAAGCGAGAAAGACCTGCGGGCGCTGGTGGACAACGCGCCCACAGCCATGGCGTATTGGGATCGCGACGGGCGTTGCCGTTTTGGCAATCTGTGCATGGGGCAATGGTTTCAGATTCCAAGTGCTCAGCTCAAGGGCATGCCCTTGTCTGATGTGCTGGGACCGGTTCATTATTTGTCGGTAGCAGATCACGCGGCGAAAGCCTTGCGAGGCGAAGAGCAGACTTTCGAGCAGCGATTCGTGAGTTCGGACGGCGGGCCGTTGCGGTGGGGCTTGTGGCAGTTGCGTCCCGATATCGGGGATGACGGAGCCTGCCTGGGCTTTTACTCATCGTTGTCAGACATCACCGTTCGCCGTCAGATACAAGAGCGCGTGGAAGAACTGCTCCGCTTCAGCGACGCTGTCATTCAACATTCACCCATCGGCATAGCCGTTTTCCAGGCCGATGGCATCTGCACTCTGAGCAATCAGGCATTTGCCGATGCCTGTGGCGATGGTCTCGACTGGAAGCAGTCGTCTTTGTGGCCGCACATCGAATCGACCTTGCGCGAAGGCTTGCCGCGCCGGGTCGATGTGCCGCTGATCCCAGCCCACGGCATGGAGCGGCAGTTTTCCTGCTCGCTGGCGCGATTCGAGCGGGACGGTTGGCCTCAGGTGTTGGTCATGGCTCGAGATGTGACGGAGCAACTTCAGGCTTATGACGCGCTGGTCATGGCGCGTGACTCGGCGGAGAGCGCCGCTCGGGCCAAGAGCGCCTTCCTGGCCAATATGAGTCATGAAATTCGAACCCCGATGAATGCCATCGTGGGGTTCTCACGTCTGGTACTGGAAGACGAGTTGCCTGTTTCGGCGCGGAGCTACATCGAAAAAATGCACACCTCAGCTCTGGCGCTGATGGACATACTGGACGATGTGCTCGATTACTCCAAGATCGAAGCAGGCTACATGCATCTTGAGCACACACGCTTTGTGCTGGAAGAAACCATTCAACGCCTGGCAGACTTGTTTCAGGCTCGAATCGAGCAAAAGAACCTCCTGTTCATTGTGGATTTGGCGCCGGACCTGCCGCGTGTGTTTCTAGGCGACCCTTTGCGCCTGTCGCAGGTGTTGACCAATTTGGTGGGCAATGCGCTCAAATTCACTGAACATGGGCACATTCGGCTCAGGGTTCAGGCGCAGCCCTGTCCGGATCAGTCTGGTCGGGTCGAATTGGCCTTCTCCGTTCAGGATACGGGCATTGGGGTGTCGCCGGACAAGCAGGCAGGGCTCTTCGAGGCATTCATTCAAGGTGACGGGTCGATCACACGGCGTTTCGGGGGCACGGGGCTCGGGCTGGCAATCAGTAAACGGCTGGTCTCGCTCATGCATGGCCAGATCGGCGTGCGTAGTGTGCTGGGCCAGGGCAGCGAGTTCTGGTTCCATGTTCAGTTGGATGTGGCCGATGAGCCCGTGTTGCTCGACTCGTCCGCTGATGTGGCGGGCCAGCGGGCTTTGGTGATCGATGCCAATGTTTTGTCGAGCCGCGCTTTGCAGCGGCAGTTGCGTTCGTGGCACGTGGTGCCGCACGCGGGCATTGATCTGCCTGCGGGCTTGGGACAATTGGAGCGACTAAAGCGCAAGGGCTTGTGGGTTGACACCTTGCTAATCGACTTCGCCCAATTGGATGCAACGGGCATGAGCTATTTGGCCCAATTGATTGAGCGTGCCAGCGAGGGGCGCACGCGTCCCCTGAAACTGATTCTGACGACCACCCAAAGCGAGCGCGTTCAAGCGCAGCGATTGCCGATGGTGTCAGAGCCGCACTCCGTTCTGGTCAAGCCTGTTCTGGCTTCCAGACTGTTGGAAGCTTTGCGAGTTAAAGAGGGGGCGGAAGCCCTGGTCGATGCGGCGCGTGCGCAAGACTGGCATTCGCATTCCAATCGATTGCGTGTGCTGGCGGCGCCGCTGCATGGCGCGCGAATTTTGCTGGCTGAAGACAATGAGCTCAACCAGATCGTGGCCCATGAGTTTCTGCGTCGGTGTGGCATGCAGGTCACCATCGTGGATGATGGCGTCAAGGCCGTTGCCGCCGTACGAGAGCTAGGCGCGGTGGGCTTTGATGCGGTGCTGATGGACATGCACATGCCTGTAATGGACGGCCTGGAGGCGACTCGGCGTATCAAAGCCTTGCCGCAGGCGGCCGACTTACCCATCATTGGCATGACTGCCGCCGTGTTGCCCGAAGACCGCATTCGGTGCAAGGAGGCGGGTATGGTGGATCACATTGCCAAACCCGTGATTCCTGAAACAGTGATTGAGATTTTGCTCAAGTGGGTGTCCAAGCAATCGGTCAAATCGATCCAGACACCTGTTTCTCCTCAGGCATCCAGTGACGTCGAGTTTGACCTGGAAGCCTTGCGCGCCCGTGTGCATGGCAACGATTCCCTTGTCTGGAAACTATTGGCGGCCTTCGTGCAACAAGAGTCGGGTGCGGTAGCAGTCGTGAAGCAACTCGTAAGCCAGTCAGACTTGGAGTTGGCGCGCAGAAAGGCGCACGACCTCAAAGGCAGTGCGGCCAACTTGGGGCTGATGGCCTATTCCAAGGCCGCTTCGCAATTGCAGGACGCCCTACGTCGGGGGGAGGGGGTGGATGTTGCTGTGACTCAGTTTGAGTTGGCGCACCTGACTTGCATGAACACCTTGCAAGTGCTGTTGCTGCAAGCTGGCGCCTGATGACCGTGGTGTGACGAACCGCTTGCGTAGACGCGCAAAAGCGGGTTATACTTTACGTCTTTGCTGGGGGTCGGTAGCTCAGTCGGTAGAGCAGCGGACTTTTAATCCGTTGGTCGCGAGTT
>CAYVOP010000080.1:0-14792 GCA_964453105.1 uncultured Aquabacterium sp.
GACTACATCTGGCCCCGCACCTCGATGAAGATTGCGCGCAAGCACATCGAATCGGTGGGCAAGCTGGGCAAGGTCGTGGGCGAAGAGTACTACCCACTGGGCAACACCAACTTCAACTCCTTGATCAACAAGATCAAGCTGGCCAAGCCCGACTGCATCTTCGCCGCCGTGGTGGGCGGCTCGAACGTCGCCTTCTACAAGCAACTCAAGGCTGCAGGCATCACCGGCGCCAAGCAGTTCCTGCTGACCCTGTCGGTCACCGAAGACGAAATGCTGGGCGTGGGTGGCGAGAACTTCGCCGGCTTCTACTCGTCCATGAAGTACTTCCAGTCGCTGGACAACGCCAACAACAAGAAGTTCGTCGAGGCGTTCAAGAAGGCCTACGGACCGAAGGCAGTGATCGGTGACGTGACGCAAGCCGGTTACCTCGGCCCCTGGTTGTGGAAGGCGGCTGTCGAAAAGGCGGGCAGCTTCGATGTGGACAAGGTCGTGGCCGCGTCACCCGGCATCGAGTTGAAGACCGCACCGGAAGGGTACGTGAAGCTGCACGAGAACCATCACCTGTGGAGCCGAGCGCGCATTGCTCAGGGCCAACCCGATGGCACGTTCAAGTTGGTGGCCGAATCGAAAGACCTGATCGAGCCCAACCCATTCCCCAAAGGCTATCAGTAACCCGCATCGCGGGTATGCACTGGGTTAGATAGCGTGAGCTCGCAGGTGGTGCTGGTGGTCACTGCCTGCTTCCTGCGCCGGCTCGATCGGGATGCCGGTTGGTCGGCGCAGACTTTTCCCGGAGAGAAGGAGAACAAGATGGACATGACATTCTCAGACATGCTCAACATCGGCCTGATGCAAGGTTTTGCGGGCCTCAGTCTCTTTTCTGTGCTCTTGTTGATGGGCCTGGGCCTGGCCGTCATCTTCGGGCAGATGGGCGTGATCAACATGGCCCATGGCGAATTCATGACCATTGGCGCCTACACCGTCTACATGGGGTCCACGCTGACTGAAAAGTACGCCCCGGGCTTCATTCAGATGTACTTCCCGGTGGCCATCGTGGCGGCTTTTCTGATTGCCTTTGCCGCAGGCTGGTTGACCGAGTGGGCCCTGATTCGTCACCTCTACAAACGCCCGCTTGATACCTTGCTGGCCACCTGGGGTTTGAGCCTGGGCCTGCAGCAGATGTTTCGCACCTTCATTGGCCCCAAGGAAGTCAGCCCCACCCTCCCCGACTGGCTGATGGGTTCGTGGGCGCCTCAAGAAGGCCTGGACATTCCGATCAATGGCCTGTTCGTGATGGGCCTGACGGCCCTGGTCACTGGCCTGCTGCTGTTGGCCCTGTACAAGTTCCGCTGGGGCCTGCGTGTGCGTGCCACCGTGAGCAACCGGATGATGGCTGACGCCATTGGCATCAACACCAAGCGTACCGACCGTCTCAGCTTCGCCATTGGTTGCGGCATTGCAGGCATCGCCGGCGCCGCCTTCACCACGATTGGCTCCACCGGCCCAACCAGTGGCTCGCTCTACATCGTGGACTCCTTCCTGGTGGTGACCTTCGGCGGCGCGGCCAGCCTGTTTGGCACCGTGGTCTCTGCCTTCGGCATTGCGCAAACCCAGTCCATTGCCGAGTTCTTCATGACCGGCTCGAACGCCAAGGTGCTGACCCTGTTGATGGTGGTGACGATTCTGATGATTCGCCCCCAAGGCCTGTTCGCTGCCAAGGTCCGTCGCTAAGGCCTCTGCTCAGAGATTCAGAACTGCATACCTGGAGTTTCATCATGCAAGCGCTTTATTCCTGGGTGAACAAACAGAAGTTGGGCAGCATCCTCCTGCTGTCCCTGCTGCTGGTGGTGGTTTTCCCGCTCACGCTCGACATCTTCCGTCTCAACCTGGTTGGCAAATACCTCTCGTACGCCTTCGTGGCACTGGGGCTGGTCATGCTGTGGGGCCATGCCGGCATCCTCAGCCTGGGCCAGGGCGTGTTCTTTGGCCTGGGCGGTTACTGCATGGCCATGTTCCTGAAGCTGGAAGCGTCTGACCCCATCAGCACCAAGATCCAGTCCACACCGGGCATTCCTGACTTCATGGACTGGAACCAGCTGACCGAACTGCCCTGGTGGTGGATGCCCTTCAAGAGCCTGCCCCTGGCCTTGATCGCGGTGTTGGTGGTGCCCACGCTGCTGGCCTTCATCGTGAGCTTTGCGATGTTCAAGCGCCGGGTGGGTGGGGTGTACTTCGCCATCATCACCCAAGCCGTCGCACTGATCCTGACCGTGCTGATCATCGGCCAGCAAGGGTTCACTGGCGGCGTCAATGGCATCACGGACTTGAAAACCTTGTTGGGATGGGACATCCGCACCGACCACGCCAAGTACGTTCTGTACTACGTCTGTGTGGCACTGCTGCTGGCTTGCGTCATTTTGTGCCGCTGGGTTCAATCGTCGAAGTTGGGCACCTTGCTGCTGGCCATGCGCGACAAGGAAGACCGTGTGCGCTTCTCGGGCTACGACGTGTCCATGTTCAAGGTGTTCGCCTTCTGCCTGGCTGCCATGTTGTCGGCCATCGGTGGGGCCATGTTCACCCTGCAGGTGGGCTTCATGTCGCCCTCGTTCGTGGGCATCGTGCCCTCCATCGAAATGGTGATCTTTGCTGCGGTCGGAGGCCGTATGAGCCTGATCGGCGCCATCTACGGCGCCCTGATCGTGAACTTCGGCAAGACCTACTTCTCTGAAAGCGCCCCCGACCTGTGGCTGTTCCTGATGGCAGCCCTGTTCATCGGCGTGACGATGGCCTTCCCCGATGGGCTGGCGGGTTTGTGGGAACAAAAGATCAAGCCCTGGTGGACCCAGCGACAGGCGGATCGCAAGGCCCTGATCGAACGCGTCAAAGCCGCCCAAGTGGCCTACCCCGAGGTACTGCCCCCAAGCCAGAAGCCAGGCAGTGGCCTGCCTGCAGGCATGAGCGGCCAACAAGCCTGAACGACCCACGAAAGGAACACACCATGAGCGCCAAAGAGTTTGTGCTGTACATCGAGGACCTCACCGTTTCCTTCGACGGATTCAAGGCCATCGACAAGTTGAACCTGTATGTCGATAAGAACGAGCTGCGCGTGATCATCGGCCCCAACGGGGCGGGCAAGACCACCCTGCTGGATCTGATCTGTGGCAAGACCAAAGCCAGCGCAGGCAGCATCAAGTTCAAGGATGACGAGCTAACCAAAAAATCGGAACACGCCATTGTGCGTTCGGGCGTGGGCCGCAAGTTCCAGACCCCATCGATCTACGAAAACCTGAGCGTGTTTCAAAACCTGGAGGTGTCATACCCGGAGGGGCGTTCCGTTTTGGGTGCCCTGGGCTTCAAATGCACCGACGAAGTCAAAGCCCGTGTGCAAGTCGTGGCTGAAGAGATTGGTTTGGCAGACAAGCTCGACATGGAAGCCGGCCTGCTGTCGCACGGCCAGAAGCAATGGCTGGAGATCGGCATGCTGCTGATGCAGGAACCCGAGTTACTGATGCTGGACGAGCCCATTGCGGGCATGAGCGCCAAAGAGCGAGAACTCACAGCCGAACTGCTCAAGCGCATCTGCAAGAACCGCTCCATGATCGTGATTGAACACGACATGGACTTCGTCAAGCAAATCGCTTCCAAGGTGACCGTGATGCACCAAGGAAAGATCCTGGCCGAGGGAACGATGGACCAGGTTCAGAGCGATCCCAAGGTCATTGATGTTTACCTGGGCCACTGAAAGGAGCACACCATGTTGGAAGTCAAAGACCTGTATGTGGCCTATGGCCAGAGCGAAGCCCTGCATGGCATCTCGTTCGAGGCCAACAAGAACGAGACTGTGGCCATCATGGGCCGCAATGGCATGGGCAAGACCACGCTGTTCAAAAGCCTGATGGGCGTGCTGCCCGCCAAGGGCGGCGCCATCAATGTGGCGGGCCAGAGCGTCGTCAAAGACGAGAGCTACAAGCGTGTAGCCAAAGGCATCGCTTATGTACCGCAAGGCCGAATGATCTTCCCAACCCTCACGGTGGAAGAGAACATCCAAACTGGTTTGGAGAACGCCAAGCACAAGAAGATTCCCGAAGAAATCTACGCCCTCTTCCCCGTGCTGTTTGACATGCGAGGCCGCAAGGGTGGCAATTTATCCGGGGGCCAGCAGCAGCAGTTGGCCATTGCGCGTGCATTGGTCACCAACCCCAAGGTGCTGTTGCTCGACGAACCCACCGAAGGCATCCAGCCCTCGATCATCAAAGACATCGCCAAGGCACTCAACGAGATTCGCAAGCTGCGCGAAATCACCATCGTCGTATCCGAACAGGTGCTGAGTTTCGCGATGGATGTGGCCGACCGACTCTTTGTGATCGAAGGTGGCCGCCTGGTTCATGAAACCACACGCGCAGACACCGATGCCGACCGCATCAAGGCCTATTTGTCTGTGTGATCAAGCTGAACCGAATACCGACAACTTCCTCCCACCCTTCTTACACAACGCGAGGCACGCCATGGCTGAAACCCTCATCAAAGTCGACTTGTCCCAATCGCCCACCACGAACGAAAACGTTCACAACCGTTGGCACCCTGACATCCCGATGGCCTGCTGGGTGAACCCCGGTGATGAGTTCATTCTGGAAACCTACGACTGGACCGGCGGCTTCATTCAGAACAATGACAGCGCCGATGACGTGCGCGACATTGATCTGAGCACCGTGCACTACCTCAGCGGCCCGGTGGGCGTGAAAGGCGCTGAGCCTGGCGATCTACTGGTGGTGGACTTGCTGGACATTGGCGCCAAGCAAGACAGCCTGTGGGGCTTCAATGGCTTCTTCAGCAAGAAGAATGGCGGCGGCTTCCTGACCGAACATTTCCCGCTGGCTCAAAAGTCGATTTGGGACATTCACGGCATGTTCACCAAGAGCCGCCACGTGCCCGGTGTGAGCTATGCTGGTTTGATCCACCCCGGCTTGATCGGCTGCTTGCCCGACCACAAGATGCTGGAAGCCTGGAACAGCCGTGAGCAAGAGTTGATCGACTCCAACCCCGGCGTGACGGGCTTGGCCAACCCACCCTTTGCCGGCACCGCCCACATGGGCAAGCTGACAGGTGAAGCCAAGGACAAGGCCGCCGCCACCGCGGCCCGCACCGTACCCCCGCGCGAACACGGCGGCAACTGCGACATCAAAGACCTGTCGCGCGGCTCCAAGGTCTACTTTCCTGTGTATGTGGATGGCGCGGGTCTGTCAGTTGGTGACCTGCACTTCAGCCAGGGCGACGGCGAAATCACCTTCTGCGGCGCGATTGAAATGGCCGGTTGGGTGCACATGAAGGTCACGCTGATCAAAGGTGGCATGGCCAAATACGGCATCAAGAACCCCATCTTCAAGCCCAGCCCCATCAAGCCTGTCTACAACGACTACCTGATCTTCGAGGGCATCTCGGTCGACGAAAAGGGCAAGCAGCTTTACCTCGATGTGAATGTGGCCTACCGCCAGGCTTGTTTGAACGCCATTGAGTACCTCAAGAAGTTTGGCTACAGCGGTGCGCAGGCCTATTCCATCCTGGGTACCGCGCCGGTTCAGGGCCACATCAGCGGCGTGGTCGATGTGCCCAATGCCTGCGCCACCTTGTGGCTGCCCACCGAGATCTTCGACTTCGACATCAACCCGACGGCATCCGGCCCGATCAAGATGCTGGACGGCAGCATCGACATGCCGATTTCGCCTGACGTGATCTGACCGACTGGAGCGGCCTATGCCTACTTATGACTACGCTTGCCCCCAATGCGGCGGCTTTGAAGCCTTCAGAACGCTGGCCGCTCGCAATGATCCGCTGGCCTGCCCCGACTGCGGCACAGACGCACAACGTGTGTTTGTGACCGCACCGCGCCTGGCCTGCGTGAGCAGCGACACCCGCATCGCCATGGAAACCAATGAGCGTGCCCGACACGCGCCCATGAATTCCAAGGAATACGGGGCCTATCAACGCCTCAAACACCCCGCAGGGTGTGGGTGCTGTTCAACCGGCAAGAGCAAGGCCACGGTTACCGGGGCCAACGGCAACAAGATGTTCCCCAGCAAACGCCCCTGGATGATCAGTCATTGAACTCGGGCCATGGCCAGCTCAAGAGCTCGGCCAGCCGCGTCACCACCCAGCGCGCCTCGGGCTCAGATACGCCCGATTCAGGCGCGCACAAGCCATTGTGGCAACGCACCAGCACCTCTTGCTCGTCCACGCCAATTTCCACATGGATGTTCTGGCAATGCTGGGTCAGGTGATTGGCCAGGTCTTCGCACACCTCATAGCGATCTCGTAATTCAGCATGCGAGACCGTGAGCCGCTTGCGCGCATCCTGATACAGCTCGATGAAGGATGGCGGAATGATGATCTGATAGTCGTCGCTCATGCAAAGGGCGTACCGCAAGAAGCGGCCAAGGCTACGTCAAAGAACGTATTGGAACCCAAGCCGCCTCGATTTCAAACTGTTCGGGTGTCCCCCCCCTTCAGGAGCCCAACATGCTTCACGGCGATATTTCAAGCAGTGACGACACCGTCGGTGTCGCCGTCGTCAACTACAAGATGCCCCGCCTGCATACCCAGGCCGAGGTCTTGCACAACGCCCACAAGATTCGCCAGATGATCGAAGGCGTGAAGCTGGGCCTACCGGGCCTCGATCTGGTGATCTTTCCGGAGTACAGCACCCACGGGATCATGTACGACCCGCAGGAGATGATGGAAACGGCCTCGACGGTGCCCGGCGCGGAAACCGAAGTTTTTGCCCAAGCCTGCCGCAACGCCAATGTATGGGGCGTGTTCTCGCTGACCGGCGAGCGCCATGAAGAGCACCCCAAGAAGGTGCCCTACAACACCTTGATCTTGATGAACCCAAAGGGCGAGATCGTTCAGAAGTACCGCAAGATCATGCCCTGGACGCCCATTGAAGGCTGGTACCCAGGCGACAAGACCTATGTGTCAGACGGTCCAAAGGGCATGAAGATCAGCCTGATCATTTGCGACGATGGCAACTACCCCGAAATCTGGCGCGACTGCGCCATGAAGGGCGCCGAGTTGATCGTGCGTTGCCAGGGGTATATGTACCCTGCGAAAGAACAGCAAGTGCTGATGGCCAAAGCCATGGCCTGGGCCAACAACAGCTATGTGGCCGTGGCCAATGCGGCCGGCTTTGATGGGGTGTACAGCTACTTCGGCCACTCGGCCATCATCGGCTTTGACGGCCGCACGCTGGGCGAATGCGGGGAAGAGGAATACGGCATTCAGTACGCTCAGTTGAGCAAACGCCTGATTCGCGATGCGCGCAGCACGGCGCAGTCGCAGAACCACCTCTACAAACTGCTGCACCGTGGCTACACCGGCAAGATCAATTCAGGCGAAGATGCCAAAGGCGTGGCCACCTGCCCCTACGAGTTCTACGAAAAATGGATCACAGACCCGGCTGGCACGCAAGCCATGGTGGAGGCCATCACCCGGCCCACACCGGGTACGGCTGAATGTCCGATCGCCGGCATACCCAATGACGCGCGACTCAAGTACGAGTAGCCCCGGCCTCCGGTTGCGCTGGTTCGGCATACCAACGCGCTTTAGGCACGATTTTCTCCTGAGCCGGATCCAGCACATAGTGCGGCGACATGATCTGCACGCCATACTCGTTGAATACATCTTGTATATGGGCATGCAGATTGGCGAGCACTTCCGCGCGCGGCCGGGGCTCACTGGGAATCGCCTGGCACACCAGGCGGTATTCCGGATAGAAGTCAGACAGCGCCGTCTGGAACACCTTGGGTGCAGGATCCGATAGCACCCCGGGCGTGCGAAGAGCCGCTTCGATCAGCATGGCATGAACCTGACGCCAGGGCGTGTCGTAGCCAATGGTGACCACGGTATCGACCACATAGCCATCGCCCTTTACCGCACGCGAATAGTTCTTTGTCGCGTTGCCCACAATCATCGAATTGGGCAAGATTACTTCTTCCCCAAGCCCTGTTCGAATACGGGTATTGAACGCCCCGATGCTCACCACAGTTCCTTCGTGCTCACCGATGCGAACGTACTCGCCCTTTTTTAGCATACTGGTATAGGTCAAAATCAAGCCGCCGGCCACCTGCCCAACAAAGCTGGATGCGCCTAACGACATCATCAGGCCAATCAGCACCGACATACCCTTGAACGCCTCGGTTTGAGCTCCAGGTAGATAGGGATACGCCATCGCCAAGCCAAACAGCCAGATCAGCCAGGTGGCAACGCGACGGGTTGGCCCAGCCGTTTCCGGAGCCAGCCAGCCAACCCCAATGTGACCCTGCTCCACCCGCGTGAACAGCGAACTCATCATGCCCACTGCAGCCCGCGCGATCAGCAAGATCAGGACCGCAACCACCATCCCGGGAACAGCAGCCAACATTCGTTGAGCCAAGCCCCACGCCAGATTGGTCAGATAGTGATGCAAGCCTTCGCCCCATGGCCGCGTATAGGGAAACTGAAGCAACACGAAACTCAGCCAAGCATAGGCCAGCAGCAACCCCAACCCCCACCGAATAACCAGATCCAGCCATTCGATGCCCCTCACGATGCGATCGCGACGGAGAATTTCCGCAGCCCCAATCCCCAAAGCCGCGGTTTTCCGTTCGACCAAGCTCAACAGCCAAGGCAACACGCGGCGGCGGGTCATCGCGCCCCCCCAGAAAATCACCCCAGCCAACACCGTGGCCGATCCGGCCCAAGCTAAACCCATCAACAGTTGATGGGCATCCCGACTTTCGAGTGACTCCTTCACGCTGAGTTGCAGCGCCTGTACCGCACGGGCCGTCACCGAATCCAGCGACTCATTGCTCATGGGTGGCACATCACCCGAAGTCAGGGTGATAACCATCAGGCCATCAATGAAGATCAACTGGCCCTGGGGTGAAGAATGGGATGCCACCACCCCACCGCCTCCCTGCGCCAGCGCCTGCGCCACATTCAACTGCGACCGGCGCACCCGCTCTGCCGGGCTCATGCCAAGGAAGGGCACCCGATAGGTCGCGATCGGGCGGTTGGCCAGCGTCATCACCGCGTCGAGCGAGAGCGACTCGGCCGCCACCTGCGGCGCACTCGCCGGTATATCCAACTCCTGTGCCGCCACCCCGAACGACAGCCAGAACGCCAACAGCCCCAGGGCCAGACCACCCAGTCCCCATTTACGCATCCAGCCCATGGGCGTCACCCAGTCAGTTCCGATGCAAGTCACTTTAGCACCGACAAGGAGCGCACTCAGGCAACCAGTCTGGGCTCCAGCTTGTGATTTCGGCGCATGCCAAACACCTCCATGGCTTCCACAAAGGATTCAGCCGTGCGCTCAATGCGGAAGCGCTCGTTGAAGCAGTCTTGCGCGTTCTGGCGCATGGCTTGCCACTCGGCTTCGGGTGTGGTCAACCAACGTTCCAGCAAGCGCTCGGTGCCGTCCACCGTATCGGCATCAATGAAGCCACCATTGGCCAATTGGATCTCGCGCCAGATGTTGACCTGATTAGAGATCAACACAGGGACCTTGCAGGCCATGGCTTCGGCCACAGCAATGCCGAAGTTTTCCTGGTGCGAAGGCAAGATGAAGGCATCGGCCTGGCGGAAAGCACCCCACTTCACATCGCCGCGCACCATCCCAGTCCAGGTGGTCTGATCCGACAAGCCTAACCGCTTGGACAAGCCCTGAATGCTCATGCCATAGGCATCATCAGCTGGCCCGGCCATCACGATCTCGACGTTCTGGGTCAACTCGGGGCGACGCGCACGCAAACGAGCAAATGCCTCGAACAGCAAATCAGGACCCTTCTTCTCATGCACGCGGCCGAGAAATAGCAAGCAGCGCTTGTCTTTCAAATGGGGAAACTGCGCCAGAAAGGCCTGCTTCTGCCGGTCTGCGGGTTCAGGCGGCGCACTCGTGCCATAGCTGACCACGAACTCATCGCAGCGATACAGCCAGAACGATTGGCGTGCCAGGCGGCGTTCGTCTTCGCAGGTGAACATCACGGCCGTGGCATCTCGCAAAATGCGGTATTCGGACCAAGGCCAGAACATCCATTTCTTGAGGTGCTTGAGCGGATAGGTGCGCTTGAACCAAGGGTCAAGCATGCCGTGGGTGAATACGAAGTAAGGCGTGCTAGTTCCCCGCAAGGCACGCCAGGCACCAAAGGCGTGGTACTGCCAGATGCCATTGACGATGACCGCGTCATACCGATGGGCATTGGCCTTCAACCAAGGCACCAGGCGGGGCGAATAGGCATACGCCCCAATGTAGGTGGGCCCCATGGCATGACAAGGCAAAGGAAAGTCTTTCACCCACGGATCATCCGGATGATCCAGGGTGACCACCTCCACGGTATGCCCGTGACGCTGGTTGATGGCTGAGAGCTGCTTGATGCCCTCAATGGGCCCGCCCTTCTTGGGGTTGACCGAGGAAATGCAATGAAGAATGCGAAACGACATATCAAGCGCCTTGTTGGCTGACCTCGCGATAACCACCACGTGCGTAGGCATGGCGCGCGCAATCTGGGCAGACCTTGTGCTGGGGTTGAGCTTCCCCAAATTCCTTCAGGTAGGCCTCAACCTCCCACCAGTAGCCGTCGTCGGCCCCCAAGCGCTGGCACTGGGTGCAAATGGGCAGGGCGCCACTGAAAGCCTCCAACTTGCGCTTGAGCTGGTTCTGTCGCGCCTTGAAATAACCAATCGCCCAAACCGCCAGCAAGAAGCACATCATGCGGTTGCCGGCATTCACAAACCAGATCCATTCCTGGCTGTATTGGTGTCCAGACAGACGATCCACCGCCATCCACACGGCCGCGGCCCCCATCGCCATGGCACCGCCCGCCGCGGTTCCGAAGAAGCGGGTCGTCAGTGACACCGGAATCACATACAGCAGGAAGACGGATATTTCGTACCCGGTTCCGTAGTCCACACCGGCGCAGCCAGCCAGTGTCAACAGGATCAAGCCGAGGCGGGCAAACAGACGTGCCGGGCTTGAGTTTGGCGATGAATGGGTTTGCTTGGGCATGGCCCGAATGCTGCACGGGCATTGTTTCGCCCTGCTGTCACCCATGATCCGTTCGGACCATGTCGCATCTCACCCCCCGCAATGCCGGGGGCCTTACCAACGGGAACGGTGGTCTTCCGTCACCCCAACCAGCCCAGTTACCACCCGGGGTGGAGCCGACTGGCTGGCCTTGACTGTGCCCGCAAAGGTACCCACGGGTTGCACGTAGTGACTGGCCGCGAAACCCAGATTGCGGTCTTGCTGGCGGGCGCCTTCCGGCTGGAAGTTCAGATCCAGCAAGCCATCGTCCGTCCAGACGCGCCAGGGCTTGAGCGGCTGGCTGGCATCGAATTCGAAGCGGGCCGCCCCCAAAGGAATCAGCTCACGATCAAGCCACAGCACGTTCTCATGGTTACCAAAATAGCCGTCTTGCAGATTGAAGCCCACGTCGGGGCCATGCGCACAGGCCCAGCGCCAAGCCGTGTCGTGCGCCAACAAACCGTTGGAGCTGTCCAGGCACCCCATTGCGCCATCCAGATCAAACCGCTGCCCCGCCACGGACACATGTCCCGTCACAGGCAAACCGGGCGACTTCTGGGTCGCATGCGACAAACCACCCGCAATGGGCCCCACGGCGAGCAAAAAGGGCGGCGCTTGCCGCAAAGACAAGGAGGCGTCCAGATCCATGCCGCCGGCATGCACCTGCACCTGCAAGGCGTCGCCCACCTGACGAATGGCCAGCCGCGCCCCCCAAGCCTGGAAGGTGGAGTGGGCCTTCAGCACGGGCTCATCGCGTACCGCGCCGTTGAGCTTGGGCAAACCGTCGGCACTCCAATCGGCCAGCAAGCGACGCGCCTGCCGGTCAAACACATAGGCGAAAGCGGTATGGCACCAGCCCACATCCACAATGGCCAAGCCAATGAAAACCCGCTCTGTGGCCAGGCCCACGTATTGCCAGCGCTTGTGGTGCAACCATTGCCACACCGGGCCCCTGCCATGGCGGGCTGGCAGATCAGCCCAGTCGAATCGATCCATCAGCCCGGCATAACGGCCATGGCTGGCCTGCCCCTGTTGAACCAGCGAGGCCGGCGGCGTGGGCAAACAATGACTCATGCGGCTTGCACCTGGGGCTGGTTTAATTGCTGGCGACGCCACTGCGCAGGGGCCATGCCCGTCCAGTGCCGGAACGCTCGCGTGAATGCACTTTGCTCGGAATACCCCAGCAGCAAGGCCATCTCGACCAAGTCCAGCGACGATTCCATCAAATAGTTTCGCGCCAACTGGAACCGGGTGTCGTCCAGCAAGCTTTGAAACGTCATGCCATGCTCGGCCAGGCGCCGCTGCAAGCTGCGCGGGCTGGTGTGATGCACGGCAGACAACTCGGCCAGGTTGGCCCGCCCTTCACGAATCAAGGGCACCAAAGAACGCCGCCAGGCCTCCACAGACGCCGGCACAGCCGACACACGCGCCAGTAGTTCCTGCGCCTGACGATCCAGGTCGGCCAGCAAAGCCGGATCGGTCTTGCGCACCGGCAAGGCCAGAAACTCAGCCGCAATGACCAGGCGGGTTCGAGGCTGATCGAAGCGAACCGCGCAGCCGAAGAAGTCTTCGTAGCACGTCACGTCTTCGGGCCGAGGGTTAACAAACGCCACCTCGCTGATGGGCCAATAGCGACCGGTGATGTCACGCGCCAACTGTACCAGCGAGGCAATGGCGGTCTCATCCACCAGGGCCCCAGGGCGACCACGCGACACCCCCCATTCAATGCACACACCCTGAGCCGTGATCTGCACCTGGGCCAAATTGGCGTCGTACACCGAGGCGTGATAGCGCTCCAGGCGCAGCAATGCATCGGCCAGGGTGTCGCACGCCAGGGCAGCGTAGCCCACCACACCAAAATGGCGAGGGCTGATTTTTTCCGCAATGCGTAAACCCAGAGCGGGTCGGCCATCCAGGGCCTGCACCTTGGCCAGCATGGCTTGCCACACCGACATCGACACAAAATGTTCCTGCGACGAAGGCGGCATGCCCAGCACGCGCTCTGCGTCCACGCCTTCCCCTTCCAGGAATTCGTAAAGCAACTGAACGTAGGACGTGGCAACTCTCGTGACAACCATGTCGCGAATCATGCCTTTAATGCCCATCGTTGGATATCAGGGGATCACTGAAGGCTCACCCCCGCCAATTGGCGCGATTCGTCAAGAAATCAACCCCGGGTTTGAGTTGAGATACCCTCCATGCTGCCCTTTGATTTGCCTGCCCCCCTTGCCTCTGCCCTGAACCCCCTGCTGGCCGCAACCGACTGGCGCGACTGGTTCTTGATTGGTCTGACACCCTTGTTCGTTCTGGTTGTGGCGCTGGAGTGGTGGCATTTCCGCAAAACGCGCATTTACGACTGGCGTGACTCGCTGGCCAGCATGAACCTGGGCGGTGCCTACATGCTGGTCGATGTGCTGTGGGTCGTTGCCGTTATCTTGCCGGCGATGGATTGGGTCTACGCCCACCGCCTCACCACCATCGAGGTCACCCCGCTGAGCTTTGCTGCGCTGTACCTGGGCGTGGAGTTTTGCTATTACTGGTTCCATCGCGCCAGCCACCGCATTCGCTGGTTCTGGGCTGCCCACGTGGTGCATCACGCCTCAGAGCACATGAACTTCACCACCGCCATGCGTCAAAGCTGGCTGTACAGCTTTGCCGGCAACTGGCTGTTTTACGTGCCCATGGCCTGGATCGGGTTTGACCCCCGCTGGGTGCTGTTTGCCCTGTCAGCCAACCTGGCCTACCAGTTCTTCATCCACACCCAGTGGGTGAATCGCCTGCCAGCCTGGGTCGAGCTGATCTTCAACACCCCCTCTCACCACCGCGCCCACCATGGCCGCAACCCTCAGTACATCGACCACAACTATGGTGGCACCCTTATTGTGTTCGACCGCCTGTTTGGCACCTTCGTGCCGGAAGACGCCCCGGTCGAATACGGCATCGTGCGCCAGGTGCGCAGCCACAATGTGCTGTGGCTCACCGTGCATGAATGGGTGGACATGATCCGTGACGTTCTGCAGCCCGGGCCACTGGCCACGCGACTGAAACACATCTGGGCGCCACCAGAATGGACGCGTACCCCCGATAATTGCGCCCATGCATCCTCAAGCCCTCCTCGACCTGACCAGCACTCTGCTGCGTGAAGTCCTCAAATTCGAATTTGCCGCCGACAACGTCGTTTCCACCTTTTTCCGGCTGAACCGGAACTTGGGGTCGCGCGAGCGGCACACCCTGGCCGAAACCACCTACCACGTGCTGCGCCAGCGCCTGCTGCTGCAGAACCTGGCCCAGTCGGGCAAAGGCCCCATGGAGCGCCGCCTGGCCATTCTGGGCTGGCAGGGTCAACCCAGTTTCCTTAAAGCCGCCATCACCGCCGACGAGGCCCAATGGCTGGAACACTCGCAAGCGATTGACCTGGCCACGCTGCCCGAAAAGCTGCGCCACAACATGCCTGACTGGCTGGCCAACCCCTTGCGCGAGCAATTGGGCGAGGAAGAGTTCTGGGCCCTGGTTAACAGCATGGCAGGCACCGCCCCGCTCGATTTGCGAGTCAACACCTTCAAGGCCAAACGCGAAACCGTACTGGAAGCCCTCAAGGCCGCCAACATCGAAGCCACGCCCACCAGCTATTGCCCCACCGGCATCCGCATCGACGGCAAACCGGCTTTGCAAAAACTGGACGTGTTCACCAGCGGCCAGGTTGAAGTGCAAGACGAAGGCAGCCAGTTGCTGGCCC
>CAYVOP010000081.1:0-14781 GCA_964453105.1 uncultured Aquabacterium sp.
GTCGACCTCGTCGACCAGGATGCGGTAGGCGCGCTCGCAGATCTCGATCTTGCGCTGATAGGTGTCTGCTTGACCAACTTCGTCAAACGCCATGACCACGGCCGCCGCGCCATAGCGCTTGATCAGCTTGGCCTGGTGAACGAAGTTCTCAACGCCTTCCTTCAAGGAGATGGAGTTGACGATGCCTTTGCCTTGAATGCACTTCAAGCCCGCTTCGATCACGTCCCACTTGGACGAGTCGATCATGATCGGCACACGCGCGATTTCAGGCTCACCGGCAATCAGGTTCAGGAAGCGCACCATGGCTGCCTTGCTGTCGAGCATGGCTTCGTCCATGTTGATGTCGATGACCTGTGCGCCGTTTTCCACCTGCTGGCGCGCGACCGACAGCGCATCCTCGAAGCGACCTTCCAGGATCATGCGGGCAAAGGCCTTCGAACCCGTCACGTTGGTGCGTTCGCCGACGTTGACAAACAAGGTGCCTTGGCCGATCAGAACCGGCTCCAGGCCGGACAGGCGCATGGGGGGCACGGTGGCGTCAGAGGGAACAGCAGCGAATGTGGGGCGGGTGGCTTCGGTCATAACCTTCCATTTTAAGGTACCGGGGCCATGCTGCTGATCGGATTCTTGACGCACCAAAAGGAAAGGGCGCGGCGCTTGTGGCACCGTGCCCCGAGGCGCTGTCGACTCACCCGGTCAGGTGAGCGCAGCGATTGCCTTAACTGTGTGCCGCGCTCAGGCTTTGAGCATGGCGTACAGCTCGTCTTTCAAAGTGACGCGCTGCAATTTCTTGTGTTCGAGTTCGGCCGATGAGCTGTGTTCAATGCCGGTTTCCAGACGAACGATCGCTTTGTCGAGCTCTTCGTAATCGCGTTCCAGCTTGGCAAAGTGAGCATTGCTCATCTTCAGGGAGTGGATCTTGTCCTTGTGCTCAGGAAAGTCCTTGGCCAGCGGGTGATGATCTTGAACCATTCGTGTCCTCTTATTGACTAAAGTCGTCTATCGCAGGACTTCATGTTGCGACTGAATCGCTCGATTGACTTTGAGACACATCAAGATCACCCCCAATCAGGGCGATGTGTGTTTTTCACAAAAGTACTGTACAGGCATCCAGTAATTGGCATAATGGCGACCAGTTCATCAGCCGTTTTGACCGGAGTCACCGCATGGAAGCCACAGCCAAGTCTGCCCTCAGCACCGAAAAAGCCAAAGCCTTGCAAGCTGCCTTGGCGCAAATTGAAAAGCAGTTCGGTAAGGGCTCGATCATGCGCCTGGGCGAAGGCGAAGTCATCGAAGACATCCAGGTCGTGTCGACCGGCTCTTTGGGTCTGGATGTGGCCTTGGGCGTCGGTGGCTTGCCTCGCGGCCGTGTGGTTGAAATTTACGGTCCAGAGTCTTCCGGTAAAACCACGCTGACCCTGCAAGTGGTCGCCGAAATGCAAAAGTTGGGTGGTGTGGCGGCCTTCATTGACGCCGAACACGCACTCGACATTCAATATGCCCAAAAGCTGGGTGTGAACCTTCAAGACCTGCTGATTTCTCAGCCCGACACCGGTGAGCAAGCTTTGGAAATTGTGGACGCCCTGGTGCGTTCCGGTTCTGTGGATTTGATCATCGTCGACTCGGTGGCAGCCCTGACCCCCAAGGCCGAACTGGAAGGCGAAATGGGCGATGCCTTGCCTGGTCTGCAGGCCCGTCTGATGAGCCAGGCGCTGCGCAAGCTCACCGCCACCATCAAGAAGACCAACTGCATGGTCATCTTCATCAACCAGATCCGCATGAAGATCGGTGTGATGTTTGGCTCGCCAGAAACCACCACCGGCGGTAACGCTTTGAAGTTCTACGCATCGGTGCGTTTGGACATTCGTCGCACCGGCTCGATCAAGAAGGGTGATGACATCATTGGTAACGAAACCAAGGTGAAAGTCGTCAAGAACAAGGTCTCGCCCCCCTTCAAGACCGCTGAATTCGACATCCTGTATGGCGAGGGCATCTCTCGCGAGGGCGAAATCATCGACATGGGCGTCAACGCCAAGGTGGTCGACAAGTCCGGCGCTTGGTACGCCTACAACGGCGAAAAGATTGGTCAGGGCAAAGACAATGCCCGAGAGTTTTTGCGTGAGAACCCCGAGTTGGCACGCGAAATCGAAAACAAGATCCGTGACTCGCTGGGTATCGCACCAGTGTCTGCCCCTGTGGGCGATCAGGCTGAGTGATTCGGCCGCCCATTGCTGAAACCTAAACTGACACCCCCAGAGCGAGAAGGGCGCGCGCTTGAAAGGCCAAACCTTGTCCCTCAAGGGGCGCGCGCTCAAATACTTGGCCGCCCGCGAGCACTCGCGGGTCGAGCTCACACGCAAGTTGGCCCCGCATGCCGAGTCTGCGGAAGAGGTCGCACGTGTGTTGGACGAGCTGGAGTCCCGCGGCTTCTTGTCCGCGCAGCGATTTGCGGAGTCCGTGGTGCACCGAAAAGCGGCGCGCTACGGCGTTGCCCGGCTCAAATCAGAATTCCACCAGCACCAATTGCCCGACGAGGTCACGCGTGAGGTCACGCAGGTGCTGCGCGAGACCGAGCTGGAGCGAGCCCAGGTGTTGTGGCAAAAGAAGTTCGGTCAGGTGGCCGAAACGCCTGCCGAACTGGCCAAACAAATGCGCTTTCTTGCCGGACGAGGCTTTTCCGGCGATGTCATCCGTCGTGTGGTCAAGGGTCAGTTCGATGTGGACTGACGCATCGATCCAACGCCAAAAACCGGAATTGACCGGTAATTCTTAATCCGCGTCATCGGCTGAAGGAAATACCTGCTGATTCGTCGCAGACGCAGTGCTATGCTGGTTGCTGCACTGCAACGAGGGCAAGACCTTGCGTTGTGGTGATGGCGCCCGGACCCGACCGGATTCCGGCAGTTCCTGTCATGTTCCACCCGAACACATTCACTGACTGCGAGAGCCCCGATGAAGATTCATGAGTACCAAGGCAAAGAAATTCTGAGCCGCTTTGGCGTGCCCGTTCCGCGTGGCATCCCCGCGTTCACTGTCGACGAGGCGGTGCAAGCTGCACAAAAGCTGGGCGGCCCGGTGTGGGTGGTCAAGGCGCAAATTCACGCGGGTGGTCGGGGCAAGGGTGGCGGCGTCAAGGTGGCCAAGTCCCTGGATGACGTGAAGACGCTCTCCAGCCAGATTCTGGGCATGCAACTGAAGACCCACCAAACAGGTCCAGAGGGCCAGAAGGTGCGTCGCCTCTACATCGAAGAGGGCGCTGACATCCAGAAGGAATACTACGTCTCGGTCGTGACCGATCGTGGCACCCAAAAGGTCGCTTTCATCGCCTCCAGCGAAGGCGGCATGGATATCGAAGAAGTCGCGCACAGCCATCCCGAGAAGATCAAGAAGGTCTTTGTCGACCCGCTGGTTGGCTTGACCGATGCGCAGGCCAAAGAATTGGCTGACGGCATCGGCTTGCCCGCGGAGTCCACCGCGCAGGCCATTGATCTCTTCAAGAAGCTCTACACCTGCTACATGGAGACGGACGCTTCGCTGGTCGAAATCAACCCGCTGAACCGCGACTCCAAGGGCAATTTGATTGCCTTGGATGCCAAGTTCAACTTCGACTCCAACGCGCTGTTCCGTCATCCCGATATCGTCGCTTTGCGCGATCTGGACGAAGAAGACCCTGCCGAAATCGAAGCTTCCAAGTTTGATCTGGCCTACATCCAGCTCGACGGTAACATCGGCTGCTTGGTCAACGGTGCCGGTTTGGCCATGTCCACCATGGACACCATCAAGCTGTTTGGCGGCGAACCCGCTAACTTCCTTGACGTGGGCGGCGGTGCGACAGCCGAGAAGGTGACCGAAGCCTTCAAGATCATGTTGAAGAACCCCGATGTCAAAGGCATCCTGGTCAACATCTTCGGCGGCATCATGAAGTGCGACACCATTGCCGATGGCGTGATCACGGCCTGTAAGGCGGTGAACCTCAATGTGCCGCTGGTGGTGCGCATGAAGGGCACCAACGAAGACCTCGGTAAGAAGATGCTGGCCGACTCCGGCTTGCCCATCATTGCCGCTGACACGATGGCCGAAGCCGCAACCAAGATCGTTGCTGCTGTTGCCTGAGCCCAGAATCAAAGGACTTCGTCATGAGTATCTTCATCAATAAAGACACCAAGGTCATCACTCAGGGCATCACCGGCAAAACCGGCCAGTTTCACACCCTGGGTTGCCAAGCCTATGCCAATGGCAAAAACGCCTTCGTCGCGGGCGTGAACCCCAAGAAGGCGGGCGAAAAGTTTTCCGATATCCCGATCTACGCTTCCGTCAAAGACGCGGCCAAAGACACGGGTGCCACCGTATCGGTGATCTATGTACCGCCTGCCGGCGCCGCTGACGCCATTTGGGAAGCAGTCGAAGCTGATCTGGACTTGGTCATCGCCATCACTGAAGGCATTCCTGTGCGCGACATGCTGATGGTGCGCAACAAGATGAAGGCCAAGGAAGCGGCCGGCGGCAAAAAGACCTTGCTGTTGGGCCCCAACTGCCCAGGTCTGATTACCCCCGAAGAAATCAAGATCGGCATCATGCCCGGCCACATTCACCGCAAGGGCCGCATTGGTGTGGTCAGCCGTTCTGGCACCTTGACCTACGAAGCCGTGGCTCAGTTGACCGAATTGGGCTTGGGTCAATCCAGTGCTGTGGGCATTGGCGGTGACCCGATCAACGGCCTGAAGCACATTGATGTCATGAAGGCCTTCAACGACGACCCTGACACCGATGCCGTCATCATGATTGGTGAAATCGGTGGTCCCGATGAAGCCGAAGCCGCGCAATGGTGCAAAGCCAATATGAAGAAACCCATCGTGGGCTTCATCGCCGGCGTGACCGCGCCTCCAGGCAAACGCATGGGCCATGCAGGTGCGCTGATCTCGGGCGGCGCCGATACGGCGGATGCCAAGTTGGCCATCATGGAAGACTGCGGCTTCAAAGTCACCCGAAATCCTTCGGAAATGGGCAAGCTGCTCAAGTCGCTCCTGTGATTTCGGCCTGAACGACCTCCATCAGCCCCTACACTCAGGGGCTGATTTCTTTTTGACGCCATGGAAGCATTTTTGACCCCTGAATTCTGGCTCGCGGTCGGCCAGATCGTGATGATTGACATCTTGCTGGGAGGTGACAACGCCGTTGTCATTGCCCTGGCGTGCCGCAATTTGCCGCCTGAGTTACGCAAGAAAGGCATCATTTGGGGGACAGCGGGGGCCATCGTCTTACGTGTGGTCTTGATCTTCTTTGCGATGTCGCTGCTCAAGTTGCCATTCTTGAAGCTGGTCGGCGCGATCTTGTTATTCTGGATTGGCGTGAAACTGCTCGTTCCGGAAGACGACGATCACGGCGACCTCAAGGCCAGCGACAAGCTTCTGGGCGCCATCAAAACCATCATCGTGGCCGACTTTGTCATGAGCGTGGACAACGTGATTGGCATTGCGGGTGCCGCACAGAGTTCCGGCCACGAAGGCCATCACATGCCCCTGGTGATCTTTGGTTTGCTCGTGAGCATTCCCATCATCGTTTGGGGCAGCTCGCTGGTGCTGAAGCTGATGGATCGATTCCCCCTCATCATTACCGCTGGGGGCATGCTCCTGGGGTGGATTGGTGGCTCCTTGGCGGTGTCTGATCCCGCTGTGGCGCCTTATCTGCCTGTTTCCACCTACAACCATTACATCGCCTCCGTCCTCGGTGCCCTGCTGGTCTTGACCCTCGGTACCGTTCTGGCCAAACGACAGGCCGTCAGCGCAGAGTAAGTCATGAAGTGGGCGGCGCTGTTCGTCTTGGTTCTCCTGGGTGGCGTCTTGTTCTACGCATGGTCTCGCCGCCAGAAAAACCTGACGCTGCCAGATCGCCCGTCGAGGTCTGCCGCTGCCCGCGGAGGTGAACCACTGAGTCGAAGTCAGCCACATGGGGGCGATGATCTGGATCTCTACGTGGAGCGACCAGAGTCCCGGGGCAAGTCTTCACCTACCGTTTCGATTGCCTCTGCTCAACCGGCGGGTGGCGTGGCTGCAAAAGGTCCGGTGGATCGCCTGAGGCAAGTGGTGACCGGTGAAACCGATGCCATGGAACAAGCTTGGGCCGCCTTGAAACAAGTCCGGCCTAGCCCTGGACAGACACCCATTGCACTCCAAACCATGGCGCGTTTGGCGGTTGATCTGGGTGAGGCCAGTCGCTGGGACCTGGTTCGCGAGATCTACGAGCACATGGCTGATCTGGATCCCGCCTGGCCAGACATCAAGGCGCTCCTTACCCAAGCGCGAGAAAACGCCTTGAGTCAACTCACCCCAGGCGTCAAACCCTTGAAGGCGGCCTCTCTCCCTGCGAACCCGGGGCCACGAATTGGGCCGACCCAGATTGGCCGCTACCAGATCAGAGGCGAGATTGGTCGCGGGGCGATGGGCGCGGTTTACCTGGCAAACGATCCGCAGACGCAGGAAAAAGTGGCCATCAAGACGATGGCCCTTCAAAGGGAATTCGAGGGCGATGCCCTGCAAGACGCGCAGCAGCGTTTCATGCGCGAAGCGCAAATGGCAGGCCGGTTGGCGCATCCCGACATCGTGAGGATTTATGAGTCAGGTGAAGACCAGGGCCTGGCCTTCATCGCCATGGAATACGTCGATGGCACGGATTTGGGCTTTTTCACCAAACAGCCCCACCTGTTGCCGGTGCGCCAAGTTTTGTTCATCGTCGCCCGCGTGGCCGACGCATTAGCCTATGCCCACACGCAAGGCATCACCCACCGCGACATCAAGCCAGCGAACATCATGGTGGATCTGGACAAGGGACTGGTCAAGGTCATGGACTTTGGCGTGGCCCGAGTGACGGACGCGGCCCGAACCCGAACCGGGGTGGTGCTGGGGACCCCGTCCTACATGTCCCCAGAGCAGCTGTCTGGACAAAACATCGACGGCCGCAGCGATTTGTACTCCTTGGGTGTGACCTTGTTTCAATTACTCACAGGTCAAATGCCGTACCAAACTCAGAACATGGCCAGTTTGATGAGGGCCATATCCCAGGAAATCCCGCCCCCCGTTTCGACGATTCGCCCCGATTTGCCCGCAGGATTGGACGATGTCGTGGCGTTGGCGCTGCAAAAGCACCCAAACACGCGGTATTCGAATGGCCATCAATTGGCGGAAGATTTGCGGTCAATTTAAGCCAATGACGCCAACCGTTTCAAAATATGCTGTTGCAGCGCACCATTGCTGTCGACAACCCCGAGCATTACCACACCAAAACACGGCGACAATTCGGTATGGAATTTGAGTTTTTCAGCCAGACAGATACCGGCCGCGTGCGATCGAACAATGAAGATGCGGTCGCACTGGACGAGTCCGTCTCCATCGCCGTGCTGGCTGATGGCATGGGGGGCTACAACGCTGGCGAAGTCGCCAGTGGCATGGCGTGCGACTTCATCAAGGCCGAATTGGGCCGTTGGCTCCAGGAAGCCGCGCAAAACGCCAGCGACAGCGACGTCAAGCGCGCCATGGACATCTGCGTTGACAACGCCAATCGTGCCATTTTCAACGCCGCCAACTCTAACCCGACCTTTGCAGGTATGGGCACCACGCTGGTGCTTGGTGTCTTCCGTTCGGGTCGGCTCCTGATGGGGCACATCGGTGATTCTCGGGCTTATCGGTTCCGAGGTGGTCAGTTGCACCAAATCACCAAGGACCATTCCTTGCTTCAAGAGCAAATTGATGCCGGCATCATCACGCCTGAGCAAGCTGCATTCTCTGCCAACAAAAACTTGGTGACCCGTGCCTTGGGTGTGGAAGACATGGTTTTGTTGGAAACACACGTCCATGACATCCAGTCTGGTGATATTTATCTCATGTGTTCGGATGGACTGTCCGATATGCTGAGGGATCCCCAGATTGCTGCGGTCATGGCCGCGCATACTTCTTTGCCAGAAATGGGTGCAGCGTTGATTGCTGCCGCATGCGAGGCAGGTGGTCGAGATAATATTGCCGTGATTTTGATTCGGGCGCAGGGTGCTGCACAGCCGCAGGCTCGGTCATGGTGGCCATTCAAACGTTAAAGCAAATACCCGAGAGGTGTTTCATGGGAAAGTTGGTCGTCTCACTTGACGGGGTTGTGATCAAAGAGGTCCAGATTACCAAGGACAAGACCACCCTCGGACGCCGCCCTTATAACGACATCGTGATCGATAACTTGGCGGTCAGTGGTGAGCACGCGGTCATGCAATTGGTTGGCTCGGACGTCTTCATCGAAGACCTGAACTCCACCAACGGCACGTACATCAACGGCAAAGCGGTCAAGAAGCAACTGCTCAATCACAACGACACCGTTGAGATTGGCAAGTACAAGATCAAGTTCATCAAGGATGAAGCGCCGGATTACGAAAAGACCATGATCATGCGCCCTGGCATGGTCCCGCCAGCCAACCCCTTTGTGGGGCAATCGGGCATGGCTGCTGCGTCTTCAGGCCCCAGCACCTCACCAGGTGGTCTGGGTGCGCCTGCGCCCGCACCGGCCCCCTCGTTCGGCAACACCCTCACCGGTGGCTTGGCCAGTGGCTTCGGTGGTCTGGCGCCACAACAGCCGGCTTCCATCAAGGTGCTTAACGGCGCTGCAGCGGGTCGTGAAGTGGCCTTGACCAAGGTGGTGACCACTGTGGGCAAGCCAGGCGTTCAAGTGGCCTCCATCACCAAGCGCCCAGGTGGCTATGTGTTCGCGCACGTGGAAGGCACATCTCGTCCTACCGTGAACAACAACCCTGTGGGCAATGAACCCTTGCAGTTGCGCTCCGGTGACGTCATTGAGTTGGCGGGCACCCAAATGCAATTCATTCAAGGCTGATTGAGCTTGAACAAGGCACCGAACGCAGCATGATTCGAGTCCTGGGTTGTTCGGGCTCCATTGCCGCACGGTGCCACACCACTGCCTTCCTGCTGGATGATGACATCCTGATCGACGCAGGAAGCGGTGTCGGCGAGCTCCGTTTGGATGAGCTCGCGCGCATCGATCACGTCCTGATCACCCATAGCCACCTGGATCACATCCTCAGCATTCCCTTGCTGGCAGACAGTGTGATCAGGCTGAGGCAAGGTCCTGGTGGTCTCTCTGAACTGCGGCCCATCCACGTCTACGCCTTGCCAGAGACCTTGGAGGTGCTCAAGCAGCACATCTTCAATGGCGTCATCTGGCCAGACTTCACCCGCTTGCCCAGCGCCGCGCACCCCATCATTCGCCTACTGCCATTGCAAGTCGGCCAAGAGATGGTGTTCCCAGCCCGAGGGGGTGTGCCCGACCGCCGTGTGCGTGTCTTGCCAGCAGCGCATACCGTGCCAGCCGTGGGTTATGCCGTCGACACCCCCAACGGGTGGTGGGTGTTCACCGGCGACACGGGGCCCAATCCTGAGTTGTGGCGCGCGCTGAATGGTCAATGCATTTCCGAGTTGGTCATTGAAACAGCCTTTGGCAATGACGAGGCCCACCTGGCCCATATCAGCGGTCACCTGTCGCCGCAAAGCCTGGCGCAAGAGCTGGCTCAGTTGGATGGTGAAGTGAGTGTGTACATCACGCATCCCAAGCCAGGTGAAGTGCCTGCGGTGCTGTCGCAAATCCGCGCACTGGACAGTCGCCATCGCATTGAGCCCTTGCGGGAAGGGCAGCGCTTCCACGCTAGCGCGCAGTCGCAAGACTGACATGTTTCGTCACTGTTAACTGGTCTGACAAAAATTGTCAGCACGGTTTTGAAACAGCTGAAACCGAAGCGACCAGAACTGTCAGTCGGGTGTGAGAAATGCGGGCAAATGTCACGCTTTTTCAAGCCTTGAAAGCTGGCATGCCTTCTGCCTAATAAAGAGTGCGGCCCGCGAAAACGGGTCATCCCCAAGACCAGTTCATTGACAGCGGGCCAAGGCCCTAAGGAGTTCAATATGAAGCGAGTTCAACAAGGTTTCACCCTGATCGAACTGATGATCGTTGTGGCGATCATTGGTATTTTGGCTGCTGTGGCGTTGCCTGCTTATCAAGACTACACCGTGCGGGCGAAGGTCACCGAAGGGCTTTCGATGGCTGCTTCCGCGAAAGCTGCTGTTTCGGAAAATGCTGCCAATGGTGCTGCATTCGACTCCGGGTGGACGGCGCCTTCAGCTACGAAAAATGTCGCTAGTGTAGCGATCAGCCAATCCACTGGCGCAGTTACCATCACATACACCAGTTCGATTGATGGCGGTGCTACTTTGATTCTGACTCCGGTAGATGGCAGCTCCACTTCTGGCGCTGCACTGTCTGGTACATCTACTGCATCGACTATTCCTTCTGCTGGTAATATAGCGTGGAACTGTAAGTCGGCGGGTTCTACTTCCGGATTTGTCGGAACCTCCGGTTCTATTGCAGCAAAGTATGTTCCTGCAGAGTGCCGCAAGTAAACATCGTTGATTCTGAAAAGGGGCGTCTTTGACGCCCTTTTTTGTTATTGATTGCGATAAACCATCGGGAAGCCATGCATAGCCAGTACTTATCTCAAATGAAGCAGGATCTGCGGTTTTGGCTCTATATATTGTTGGCTATGAACTTAGCAGTTCACGCAATGTATATCTCGATGGTGGGCGTGCCGAACACCATGTTGCAGTCAGTGGATCTCACTGTTCATGCGGTATTCGGATTGTTTGGATTTCATTTCGGCGTTGGGGCGATGGTTGTTGATTTGGGGCGATTGTTTCGTGCATCCTTCAAATCCACTTTGGTCTGTGTGCTGATCGGTGTGTTGGGGTATGGTTATGTGCTATTTTTTGAAGGATCGGTTACTTCGGATCCGACGTGGAATAGCCTGATTTTGTTGGCTGGATTTGGGTTTAGGCGCTTATTGGTATTTGGTTTGTCGCTTAAAAATAGAATATTTTCTGGTGAGAAAATATCAGATGAGCACCTGATATTTGTTCAGGTTTGTGCTGTGGTAACCCTTTTGAGTATGTCTACTGGGTTGGCGCTAGATGTTACAAAAGTACTATTCCCCGCCACTTTTGACTATCATGCATACCGTATTGATGCTGCATTTAACGGTTTTGCTACTTGGTGTGCGCAAGTGACGGATTTGGCCTCGCCTCTTCTGAAGACGGTAACGTTCGTAAATTATTCAATATTAGTGTTATGGTTCTATGTTGTGTTGGGTTTGTGTATTAGGGAGGGGCTGGTTAGCCAATTGAACCTGTGGCGAACTTTTATTGTGCCATTTATATTGGCATGGTTCTGTTATGCTGCGGTACCTGTGAGTGGTCCGATCTATGCGTTTTTTGATGGGCGGTTTCCTCATAATCTGCCCGCAGTCTCTGAAGTGGTTGGTGCAAAGGTCGTTTTGCCTCCCTACGCCCGAAATGGTATGCCGTCGTTCCACTTGACTGGCGCTATTTTGGTTTGGATGCTCACAGCGTCGTTGAGAAACAAAATAGCCTTTATATTTGGCTCTGTCATTGTTGCTGGCACAGTTTGGGCAACGATGGGTTTGGGTGAACATTACGCATTGGATTTGGTGGTCGCCTTCCCCTTCGCTTTGTCCTTGGGGTGGACTTTGATCAACCCTGACAAGGTGATTCTTAGGAATGCTAGATTGGGTTTTCTTGTCGGGTTGGGGTGGATCACATTTCTGGCGTGGATGGGTTTGCTTATCGCATTACCTGTCTGGTTGTCTGAGAATCTGCTGTTTGTGCGTTTGCTCTCCGCTTGGAGTGGTTTGGTTACGGTTGCTTTGGCATCGCTTTATCTGCGTAAGGTTTGGAATTCTCCTAATTTGTCCGGGCAGATTGCTTTAGATGTGGTATCCACTTTGGATGCACCACCCAACCAGTCCTCTAGGACTCCGAGATGGATCATCGCCTTATTTCTGGCCTCGGGTTTAGCGGGGCTTGTCTATGAAGTGGTTTACGCGAAAGCATTGGCGTTGACTTTTGGTAGTACGTCTCTAGCTGCCTACACAGTACTAACCGTTTACATGGGAGGCATGGCCTTAGGTGCGTGGCTAGGTGGTGTAGTTGCTGATCGTACAAATAGACCGCTCTTTTTGTATGCCCTCTGCGAGGTTGCGATCGGTGTTTACGCTGTGATAACCCCTTCGCTATTCAAGCTAATCCAGTGGTCCTATGTGCAGATCAGTACGGATGTGGCCTTAGAGTCAGGCGCGTTGACGTGGGTGCGTGTTGCCCTGGGAGCGTCAGCGCTTCTGCTTCCAACCCTTCTAATGGGGGCCACCCTTCCCTTAATGTTCAAATTTGTGAGCGCCTACGGTGTACGTAGTCGTTCCGCAATTGCCAATTTGTATTCCGCCAACGTTTTTGGTGCGGCACTTGGCTCGTTGGTGGCTGGCTATGCGGTTTTGCCCACACTTGGACGAAATGGGTCGACATATGTCGCTGCTGTTGCCAGTCTCTTGATTGGTCTGTATGCGATTGACCGATCTAAAAAACAGCCTTCAGAAGTTATTACAAATGCCCCGGCGGATTCTGGTCAAGCTGTGGTGAATGCAGTTCAGTTTGTGCCAACAACGGCTGTGCGCGTGGCAGGTATTAGCGCGATCGTCGTTTTGGGGGTCGGCGGTGCTGTGACTTTGGCTTTGGAGGTGGTGTCGATGCACATGCTGTCTACGATTGCTGGTAGCAGTGTGTACGCATTTGGCTTGATGTTGGCGGCATTTCTGTTTGGGCTTGGTTTGGGGTCGTCAGTTGGTGAACGTTTAGTTTCTAATTGGAGTCGGCAGCAAACTATTTTGTTCGCTCAAAGTGGGTTGGTCATTTCTATTGGGTTGACTGCGCATTTATGGGATGGGTTGCCGGGGTATTTTGCCGCATTTGGAATGTCGCCTGTGTATCTGTCATTTGGCGCTCGTGAGATGGTTCGTGCTCTGGTCTGCGCTTTGGCTATGATACCTGGTGCTTTCTTTATCGGGATGAGTTATTCTCCTGCGATGGCTATGGCGTCAGACTGGATTGCCCCTGATCGCTCGGTTAAAGGGGTTGGGGTGGCTAGTAGTATTAACACCATTGGTAATATTTCTGGTGTTTTGGTTTCTGGGTTTTGGGTGCTTCCGCTGTTGGGGTCTCGTTTGACATTGCTGGTGCTTGCCTGTGTGGCGTTTGGATTGGTATTTATTTTCGCCGTTGTGAATTATGTCTTGGGCGGTAGGGGGGCAGCTCTTTGGCGGAATTTTGGTATTTATGCGTCCTTGCTTGCTGCGGTTGTATTGTTGAATTTCCCAAGTAAGTGGGATTGGAATGAGTTATCTAGTGGTGCAAATGTCTACTTTTCTCCCCAAAATTGGGGTGAGGTGGTGGATTATTCTGAAAGTGTCGAGGGGGGTATTACTTCTGTTGCCAAAAATGCAGAAGGTGTATTTACCTTGCTGACAAATGGTAAGTTTCAGGGTAACAACTCAAGTGGTGGTGAAATGCAAGCGCAAGCTTCGTTTGCTTTGTTGCCATTGTTGCATACTGAAAAGCGTAATTCCGTGCTAGTGATCGGTTATGGGACGGGGATGACTGCTCGCGTTTTGCATGAACAGGGATTTGGTACTTTGGACATTGCGGAGTTGTCGCCTGATTTGGTGAGGATGGCTGATAAATACTTTGAATCTATCAATCATGGTGTTATATATGAGAAGAATGTAAAAATGCATTATGCGGATGGTAGGAATTATCTTTTGACGCAAAGTAAGAGGTACGACCTGATCAGTATTGAGTTAACAAGTATTTGGTTTGCTGGGGCTGCTAATTTGTATAACAAGGATTTTTACGAGCTTGCAAAGACCCGGCTGTCGAGTGACGGTGTTCTGCAGCAATGGGTGCAGTTGCATCACATGAATAAGATTGACCTTGTTTATATACTTGGTTCGCTGCGGTCTGTGTTTAAGTATGTGTGGGTTTATTACTCGGGTGGTCAGGGTGTGATTGTTGCCGCCGATAGTCCTAAAGCTTTTGGAAATATGGCCGCGAAAAATTTGCTAGATCATTCGCTGGCGTCAAGCGAGTACAACTTTGATGTTAGTGTCCTGGCTGGCCGAGTGGTTGCAGAGCCATCCAGAGTCGATACGTTGATCAGGCAATTTGATCCCAGTTTGAGTCGCCTTGTTTCGACGGACAACAACTTGTACCTGGAGTACTCCACTCCTAAAGGAAATGCGGCTCGAGTGGACACGGTACCCGGCAACCTCGAGTTGCTTAGAGGCTTGGGCGATGTTCGTTGATCTTGGCGGTTGATGTTCTGAGGTCACGGGGGCGTGCTTTGTGTTGCAAGGTCCGCTGCATGGCGCGCACGCAAGCTAAAATCCACGTTTCCCGCAACAGCCCCACCCACCATGTCCGACACCACCAAGAACATCACCGCCATGGCCAACGCCATCCGTGCCCTTGCCATGGATGCCGTCCAACAAGCCAATTCCGGTCACCCCGGTGCCCCGATGGGCATGGCGGACATGGCCGTTGCCCTGTGGGGCCGCCACCTGCGTCACCACCCTGCGCAGCCTCAGTGGGCCGACCGTGATCGTTTCGTGTTGTCCAACGGCCATGCGTCGATGCTGATTTATGCCCTGTTGCATCTGTCGGGCTATGACCTGTCGATTGACGACCTGAAGGCCTTTCGTCAATGGGACTCAGCGACTCCGGGTCACCCAGAGGCGGGACACACGGCGGGTGTCGAAGTGACGACTGGTCCTCTTGGACAGGGTTTCGCCAACGCCGTGGGAATGGCGATCGCCGAGCGCGCGCTCGCCGCCCGGTTCAA
>CAYVOP010000082.1:0-434 GCA_964453105.1 uncultured Aquabacterium sp.
GCGTTGCTCAAGCCCAGGTTGCCTTCTGCGTTCTCGAAATCGATAGGGTTAACTTTGTGTGGCATGGTGGAAGAGCCAATTTCGCCTTCTTTCAGCCGCTGTTTGAAGTAACCCAGGCTGATGTAGCCCCACACATCGCGCGACCAGTCGATCAAGATGGTGTTGGTGCGAGTGACCGCGTCAAACAGTTCGGCCATGTAGTCATGCGGCTCGATCTGGATGGTGTAGGGGTTGAAGGTCAGGCCCAGTTGGTTTTCGATGACCGACTGGCTGAAGGCTTCCCAGTCTTTTTCTGGGTAGGCAGACAGGTGGGCGTTGTAGTTGCCCACGGCGCCGTTCATCTTGGCCAGCAGCTTGACGTCGGCAATGCGTGCACGGGCGTTTTGCAGACGGGCCACCACGTTGGCCACTTCCTTACCCACGGTGGTGGGCGA
>CAYVOP010000082.1:444-14751 GCA_964453105.1 uncultured Aquabacterium sp.
CGAAGCGGTCTGGCCGTGGGTGCGGCTCAGCATGGGGATCTCGGCCAGCGACTTGGCCAGCTCGGTCATGGTGGCGATCAGGCCATCCACGGCGGGCAGCAACACTTGCTCGCGTGCGGCCTTCAGCATCAAACCATGGCTGGTGTTGTTGATGTCTTCAGAGGTGCAAGCGAAGTGCACGAACTCACCAGCCTTCTCCAGATCGGTGTGGCCAGCAAACTTTGACTTGATCCAGTACTCGACCGCTTTCACATCGTGGTTGGTGGTCTTTTCGATGTCCTTGATGGCCTGCGCATCGGCTTCCGAGAAACGCGCCACCAGACCACGCAGGTAGCCTCGGGTCGCCTCAGACAGCGGGGCAAATTCGGGCAAACCGGCATCCGACAAGGCAATGAACCACTCGATTTCCACCTGCACACGGCGGTGCATCAGGCCGAATTCAGACAGCAAAGGGCGCAGGGCGGCTACCTTGGAGGCGTAACGGCCGTCGAGCGGCGACAAGGCGGTGAGAGCAGACAAGGACATGGCGGTAAGGGGGCTTGCAGACCCCGATCTTGGGATTAACCCGCCATTTTAGTTCGGTCGGCGCGTTTGCGGGGAGCCCAATTGGCTTTCAGAACGTCAGTTTCCACACGCGCCCACACCTGCAGGGCCTCGGTGCGCATGCGACGGGCGGCCACTTCCGCCCAGGGCCAATAGACCCCGAGGGTCAAAACAAGCAGCACAGCGTGACGCAAACGCAGCCATACATAAGCCTGTACATCCAACTGACTGCGAAAGCGCAGATAGCGGTTGCCTGTTTTGCTCCACACCAGGTTCTGCAGGCGCGCCTGCAGGTAGGGCACCACGGCCGCCAGCACACAAGCCGCCACCGCCACCCACACGCCAAACAGCAATTGGTTGCTGACCCGACCGCGCAGCAGCATCACCCCCGCCAGCACCACGGCCGCCACGCCCACCACCATCATGCTCGCCAGGACGAGCCAGGCCAGCGCACGCACAAACAGCATCGCCATGGCCACTCGCTGAGCTTTCCACATCAGACGCACAGGCCCCAGCACCAGATGGTGCTGGCGGTACTGAAAATAGGCCCACACAAAGGCCGGTACGGCCATGGCCCACAGCGCGGCCACCGCACCCCAGGCCATCCAGCCCCCGGGTCGATTCCAGGCCAGCGTGGCCATCAGCAACCAAGCCACCAGACAAGCACTGGCCAAAGGGGCCCACATCGCACGGTATACGCCCTGGTAACGGCCATCGAAATGCAGGCGTCGGCCGGCCCAACTCATGTGCGCCACCCGATAGCTCAGGTTCATGTAAGCCAGCAAGGGCAAGACCGCCAGCGCCAGAGACAAAGCCACCATGCCAGCCAGGCGCGAGCCCACCCAGGCCCCCACCACCCCAGCCACCAAACCCCACACCATGAGATGGCGCGGCAGCAAAAGCCAGGGGTTGGCATGGTCATCCAGCGCCTCGCCCGCCACAAGGGTGCGCCGCAGGAAATACCGCCGCGTTCGTACCTGGGCCCAGGGCGCATACAGACCCAGGGTCAGCAACAGCCACATCATGTTGCGCAAGCACAGGCCCGCATACTCCAAAGGGCGCGCTGACAGCGTCACCGGCAAAGTAACCACCTGCCCCTGCGGCAAACGCGGCAAGGGCCCATGCACCGTCAATCGCACTTGCACCTGAGGCACGTGGGGGGCTGGCGGCTCGTCGTGCGGCACTGGGCCCGATCCAATCGGGGCAGGCCAGATCACCGGCTCCAACGCGCCCGACGCCATCGGATCGGAGACCACCCGCAGCACGGGAGGCTCCTCCGCAGGCGGCATGCTCCCCGCCGAAGCCTGGAGGGACTCCAGGTCGACCAGGCGAAACGCACGCACGGACGAACGGACTGCAGAGGAGTTCATGTCGCGTTAACTGTAACCCGGCACGAGGCGTCGGCACATGACCACAATCCCCACCCCGAACCCGGTCCTTTTTGACACGGGCCCCTCGACCGCTAGAATCATTCCAAACATTGCATCTGATCAAGAATGAAACTCATCGGATCGCTGACCAGCCCCTTCGTTCGCAAAGTGCGTGTGGTGCTGGCAGAAAAAAAACTGGACTACAAGTTCGAAGTGGAGGACGTCTGGGCCGCAGACACCCGGATCATGGACGCCAACCCGCTGGGGAAGGTGCCCTGTCTGGTCATGGAGGGCGGCGAGGCGATTTTTGACTCACGCGTCATCGTCGAATACGTCGATACGCTGTCGCCCGTGGGCAAGCTCATTCCCCTGGGCGGACGAGAGCGCGTAGAAATTCGCACCTGGGAAGCCTTGGCCGACGGCCTGCTGGATGCCGCCGTGCTGGCGCGCATGGAGCAAACCTGGCCTGGCCGCACCGATGCCCAACGCTGCCCTGCCTGGATCGACCGCCAACTGGAAAAGGTGCACGCCAGTCTCAAGGCCATGAGCCTGGGCCTGGGTGACCGCCCCTGGTGCGCCGCGGGCAACAACCACCACACGCTGGCCGACATCGCCGTGGGCTGCGCCCTGGGTTACCTCGACTTCCGCTTCCCTCAGATCGACTGGCGCGAGGACTACCCCAACCTGGGCAAGCTGTACGAAAAGCTCTCGCAACGCCAGAGCTTCCTCGACACCGCGCCACCTCAGGCGTGAAAGGCCTCAGGGGCCCCACACCTTAGAGAGAAAAGGAATCGGCTCGCGCCCGGTTCCAGTACTGTTCGAACGCTGGCTGCAGCCAAGGCCCATTGCCTTGCTCGGCCAACAACAACTCGCCCGGCTTGGCATAGCGCAACAGGTTTGACAGCCGCCGGGTATCACAGCCTGACACGCGCCGCAAAATGTGGTCGGCCGTGATCTCATTGGGGTGATGCAAACCTGCGGCCTGCACCAACTCCTTGAGCGCAAACATCGTGTTGTGGTGGTAGCGGTAGACCCGCTCGGTCTTGTCTGGCACCACCAGCGCCCGCATACGCGACGGATCTTGTGTGGTGACCCCGGTGGGGCAATGGCCGGTGTGGCAACTCTGCGCCTGAATACAGCCCAGCGCAAACATGAAGCCACGCGCCGAATTGCACCAATCGGCGCCCAGGGCCATCATGCGGGCCATGTCGAACGCGCTGATGACCTTGCCCGCGCAGCCCAGCTTGACGCGATGGCGTTCATTGAGGCCCACCAAGGTGTTGTGCACCATCAGCAAACCTTCCTGCAGGGGCGCGCCCACATGGTCGGTGAACTCGAGAGGTGCAGCCCCTGTGCCCCCTTCTGCCCCATCCACCACGATGAAGTCCGGCCAGATGCCGGTTTCGCGCATGGCCTTGACCATGGCAAACCACTCCCACACATGACCCATGCAGAATTTGAAGCCCACCGGTTTGCCCCCCGACAGCTGACGCAAGCGTTCGATGAACCGCATCATTTCCAGCGGATTTGAAAACGCGCTGTGCGTGGCCGGCGACACGCAGTCTTGCCCAATTGGCACGCCTCGCGCCTCGGCAATCTCCAGTGTCACCTTGGGGCCGGGCAGAACACCGCCATGCCCAGGCTTGGCGCCCTGGCTGAGCTTGAGCTCGATCATCTTGACCTGAGGGTCTTGCGCATTGAAACTGAACTGCGCCGGGTCAAAGTGGCCCTGCGCATCACGACACCCAAAATAGCCCGACCCGATCTCCCAGATCAGGTCGCCGCCCTGTTCTCGGTGGTAGCGGCTGATCGACCCCTCGCCCGTATCGTGGGCAAAGCCGCCCTTCCTGGCCCCACCGTTGAGCGCCAAAATGGCATTCGCGCTCAGGGCACCAAAGCTCATGGCCGACACATTGAAAATGCTGGCGCTGTAAGGCTGGGTACAGGAACTGCCCCCCGCCCCGATCGTGACTCGAAAATCTTGCGTGGCAATGTGAGTGGGCACCATCGAATGGCTGATCCATTCGTAACCGGTGGCATTCACATCTTTTTGCGTGCCAAAAGGTCGCTTGTCGGGCTCACCCTTGGCGCGCTGGTACACCAGCGAACGCTGCTGGCGAGAAAACGGCGCTGCTTCGCCATCGCTTTCAATGAAGTACTGGCGCAACTCGGGTCGAATGAATTCGAGCAGATAGCGCAAATGCCCAATGACCGGATAGTTGCGCAACACCGCTCGGGATGGCTGGGTCATGTCACTCACCCCCAGGCACACCAACCCCACCAACAAGGCCACCGCCCACCAGGCTTCGCCTTTCACAAAGGCGTAGCCCAAAGCGATGACCAGCCCCAGCACCGCAAAAAACCAGGCACCGTAGCGAATCGGCACATGCTCGTTGAGTCGGATCAGCCAGCGTGGCATGGAACACTCCTTGCGGTTCACCCGCGTGCCCCCATCCTAAGGGCCCGCCCCTTTCCTGTTCACATCATGAAAGGGATCATTCGCACCTTGATCCGGCTCATATTGGCACACCCAGCTGCTGCAGTGGGTCCACTTTGCCGCTACACTGTGAACCACAGCGCCGATTTGTCCGGCTTGCGGGCGCTTTAAAAAATACCGCTAAAGAGGGCGCTGCTGACCGGCCCCTGCTTCCATGCGCGGCCGGTTTTTTGTTTTGAATTCGTAGCGTCATGTCCTCTCTCGGAGTTGTCACGCCAGCGTCCATGCACTTTGGTACCCCGCTTTCCCTGCAAAGCGGCGCGGTGCTGAACGACTACACGCTGGTTTATGAAACCTACGGCCGCCTCAATGCCGACCGCAGCAACGCCGTGCTCGTGTGCCACGCCCTGAACGCATCGCACCACGTAGCCGGCCTGCATGCCGACGAAAACGGCCACCCCAAGCCCAAGAGCGAAGGCTGGTGGGACAACATGATCGGCCCCGGCAAGCCGCTGGACACCGACAAGTTCTTCGTCATCGGCATCAACAACCCCGGTTCGTGCTTTGGTTCAACCGGCCCCATGCACACCAACCCGGAAACCGGCAAGCTCTATGGCGCCGACTTTCCCGTGGTCACCGTGGAAGACTGGGTCGATGCGCAAGCCCGCGTGCTCGACCGACTGGGCATCGACAAGCTGGCCGCCGTGCTGGGCGGCAGTCTCGGCGGCATGCAAGCCCTGAGCTGGACCTTGCAATACCCCGATCGCGTCGGGCATTGCGTGGCCGTGGCCACCGCACCGAACTTGTCGGCGCAAAACATTGCCTTCAACGAAGTGGCCCGCCGCGCCATCATCACCGACCCCGACTTCCACCAAGGCCATTTCTACGAACACGGCGTGGTGCCCCGCCGCGGCCTGCGCGTGGCGCGCATGATCGGCCACATCACCTACTTGTCCGACGATGTGATGGAAGAAAAGTTCGGCCGCGACATGGTCGGACGAGAACCCGGCCAGGAGCCGCGCTACAGCACCCAAGACATCGAATTCCAAGTCGAGAGCTACCTGCGCTACCAAGGCGACAAGTTCAGCGACTACTTCGATGCCAATACCTATTTGCTGATCACCCGCGCACTGGACTACTTCGACCCGGCTCGGGTGCATGGCGGCAACCTGTCTTCCGCCCTGGCACGCGCGCTGGCCAAGTTCCTGGTCATCAGCTTCACCACCGACTGGCGTTTTTCGCCTGCGCGTTCACGCGAAATCGTCAAGGCGCTGGTCGACAACCGCCATGACGTCAGCTACGCCGAAATCGATGCCCCCCATGGACACGATGCCTTCCTGCTTGACGACCCGCGCTACCACGCCCTGGTGCGCGCCTACTTCGACCGCATCCATCAAGAACTGGGGGCCACAGCATGAGTGACCGCCACCTGCACAACGTCGTAGCCCGCATGGTGCCCCCCGGCTCTCGCGTACTCGATTTGGGCTGCGGCAATGGCGAGTTGCTGGCCCGCCTGCGTGACGAGCGCCAATGCACCGGCTACGGCATCGAACTGGACGACAGCAAGGTGCTGGAATGCGTTCGCCGAGGTGTGAACGTCATCCAGCGCAATCTGGAAGAGGGCTTGAGCCTGTTCGAAGACAACAGCTTCGACGTGGTGCTGCAACTCGACACCCTGCAGCACTTGCGTAATACCGAAGCCATGCTGCGCGAGACCGCCCGCGTCGGCCGCACCGGCATCGTCAGCTTCCCCAACTTCGCGCATTGGCCGCACCGCCTGGCGGTACTGCGCGGGCACATGCCCGTGACCAAGTCGCTGCCCTACCAGTGGTACGACACACCGAACATCCGCGTGGCCACCTTCAAAGACTTTGAAGTGCTGGCACGCAAGAATGGCTTGAACGTCACCGATTCGTTCGGCTTGCATGGCAACCAGACCGTGCGCCAGTGGCCCAACCTGATGGCCAGCTCGGCAGTGTTCCTGTTCGAGCGGCAATAAAAAACGCCCCAGAATTTGGGGCGTTTACTGGCATGTAAGTCAATGGATGCCAGGACTCGGCACCCATGTCACACGGGTCAGAAAGCGTGGCGAATGCCCACGATGTAGGAACGCCCTGCACGGTAGCCAGGCAGGTCTTCATCGTCCAGCATGAAGGCGGCGTACACATCGGTGCGCTTGCTCAACCAATGGTCATAGGCCAAAGACGCGATGTTGTGATCGGTCTTGGGGGTGGAGCCACCAGAAACAGGCTTCTCGCGGCTTTGCCCCACGGACACCAGCACCTTGCCTGCCGCCGACACCGGCACGGTGGCACCCAATTGAACCAACGAGGTGTCAATCTTCGAGGCGCCGGTATAGCCCGCGTTGTCATACACACCATACTGGGCAAAGAACTTGGCAAACCCGGCGTCATAGCTGGCCGAAGCCATGGCGAAATTCTGCTTTTGGCCCGCAGTCAGGTTCGCTTTAGGTGCTTCAGCCGAACGCAAGGTGTGCGCCACCAGACCCACCGCCACGGGGCCTGCCGCATAGTTCAACGATACGGCATAGCTGGCGCGCTCGCTCTTGTCGGTGGTTTCGGCAGCCTGGGCTTGAGCCGAAACCGTCAAACCCGACCACGAAGGGGAGACATAGCTCACCGCATTCGACCAACCGTTGTCACCCTTGTCATTACCAGCCGCATTGGCGTTGTAGGTCAAACGCACAGCGGGCGACAAGCCGAAGCTGCCGCCAAATGGGTTGAACGCCACCACCTGTGCGTAGCCCAATGTGGCCTGACGGCCCAGCACCACCTTGCCTGCGCCGCCTTGCAGCCACACATTGGCTGCACGTGCCCAGAACACATCGGTATCAGAACGGCCTGCACCACCGGTGTCAGGGCGCAGGAAAGACTCCAGCACAAAGCCCGTTTTCAGGCCATTGCCCAAGTCTTCCACGCCTTTGAACCCCAGATAGCTGGTCAACATGATGTTGCCGTCGACCTTGGTCACAGGATGGCTCTTGGCCGCAGGGGCACTGGTCATGAACGAGCCATAGGCCAAGTCGAGCGTGCCGTAAAGCGTGAGCGTAGATTGGGCGCAAGCGTGCGTGCAAAGACCCAAAGTGGTGACAACAGCGGGGGCAATGTATTTCAGAACGGACATGTAAGCTCCAAATGAATGCAAAAAGCGCCGCACTTGTGATGCGACGCTTTCCTAGCGCAAACCCTATGCCAACTCCGTCACGAAATACGGCGTTTTCCCCCTGAACGGCGGGCATGAAAAAAGCGCCCCGAGGGGCGCTTTGCTGGGCAATCTGAACGCGTCAGATCAGAAGTTGTGCTTGATGCCCGCAGCCACCGTCTGACCAGATGTCAGGCCTGTTTGCGTGTTGTTCACGAAGGCCACGTACACGTCAGTACGCTTGGACAACAGGTAGTCGGCGCCCAAGGAGAACACGCGGTCGGTACCGGAGGCATCGGTGTCATTGTCAGTCAGCTTGTTCGAACCGTACGAAGCCATCACCGACAGCTTGTCGTTCAGCGGCACGCTCACGCCCACTTGATAAATGACGTTCTTCAGATCCACGGTACCGGAGGCATCCTTGGAGGTCTTCACGTTGGTGTACTGACCGAACAGCTTGGCGGCACCCAGGTCATAGCTGGCACCCAGGTTCAACACCTTCTGGTCAGCAACGTAGGCGGTGCTGCCGGTCACCAGGCCAGCCTTTTCATAGGTCAGCATGGCGCTGATGGGGCCATTGTTATAGGCACCAGCGGCGGTGTAGCTGTTGTTGCTGCCCGAAGCGGTTTCCTTGGGAGCAAACTGCAAAATGGCGTTGAAGCCTTGCACCACGGGCGACTCATAGGTCACCGAGTTCACCCAACCGGTGTCAAAGCCCAGCGACACGGTCTTGCTGTAGAAATGACGCATGGTGGGCGACACCAGCATGGAGCTACCGAAGGGGTTGTAGGTGTAGCCCGAAGTGAAGATGGGGTTGTCGTACTGACCCAGAGCCACGCGACCGAAGTTGCCGCTCAGGCCCACCCACGAACCACGGCCCCAGAAACCGCCAGCCAGGTTCTTCAAGGTCGAACCGGTGTCGGGCGCCAGGAAGGTTTCCAGAGCAAATTCGGCCTTCAAGCCACCGCCCAAGTCTTCGCTACCGGCAAAACCCAGATAGCTGGTCATCATGCCGCCATTGGTCACCTGGGTTGTACGACGACCGGGGTCGGTTGTGTCGTTCTTGTCGTGCGCCTCTTCGATGGAGCCAAAGCCCACATCCAGCGTGCCGTACAGCTTTACTTCAGCCTGGGCTGCGCCAGCAATCGCCAACAGGGCGGCCGCAGCCACCAGGTTCTTCTTTGCAAACATCGAGTTCTCCTAGCAATAAGTGAACAGATTCCGATCCATGTCAGGCACAAGAAAACGGCCTTCCGTCTCGAAACCAATGCGGGACGGTGTGTCCACGTTAGCAGATCAGCAAAAAGCGGGCCAACCCTTTTCCATGCCTGAGCAAACACTGAGTCGCATCCCCGCGACACGGCACCACATGCGTGCCATCAAGGCACCACAAGCGCTCACGCAGATCTGAAAAGGCACCCGCATCGCGCACAACCATGCGTCGACATGCACCACTTTGGTCACTTATCAGGCAGACAACACCGCCAGAATCTGCGCGCCATAGGCTTGCAGCTTTTTGCTGCCCACCCCACTGATGGTGCCCAGCTCATCCAAGCTTTGCGGCCCAATGCGAGCCATGTCGGCCAGCGTGGCGTCGTGGAAGACCACATATGCAGGCAAATTGTGCTCACGTGCCACCTCTGCACGCCAGGCCTTGAGGGCCTGATACCGCCCCAGCGCCAAGGGGTCGAGATCCTGAGGAGCCGTCGCCCCCTTTCCACCCGCTCGCGTTGAACGGGGGCGCTTCACCGCGTCGGGCGCTTCGCGCAGGGTGAGGTTCACCTCGCCGCGCAACACCGCTCGGGCACTGTCAGTCAGGGCCAGGGTATTGAACTCGCCCTCGGCCACGATGTAGCCCAGCGCCACCAACTGCCTGAGAACCGCGCGCCACTGGTTTTCTGACAGATCAGCCCCAATGCCGTAGGTGGTCAAAGTCTGGTGCCCATATTGGCGCACCTTGTCGGTGTCTTTTCCTCGCAAGACATCGATCAGGTGCCCCGCCCCAAAGCGCTGCTGTCCATGCTGCCAAAAACGGTATACGCAGCTCAGCAGTTTGCGTGCGGCCTCGGTGCCGTCCCAGGTAGCAGGTGGGTTGAGGCAGTTATCGCAGTTGCCGCAGGGCTCGCTGCTTTCCCCAAAATAGGCCAACAGCCGCACACGCCGGCAATCGCAGGCTTCGGCCAAAGCCAGCAAGGCATCGAGCTTGGCGCGTTGAACGCGCTTGAAATCCTCGTGAGCCGGGCTTTCATCAATCATGCGGCGCTGGTTCACCACATCGGCCAGACCGTAAGTCAACCAGGCATCGGCCTCGCCCCCATCTCGCCCGGCACGCCCGGTTTCCTGGTAGTAGCTTTCGATGTTCTTGGGCAAGTCCAGGTGAGCCACGAAGCGCACATCGGGCTTGTCGATGCCCATGCCAAAGGCAATGGTGGCCACCATGACCAGGCCGTCTTCCCGCAAGAAGCGGTCTTGATGCCGCTGCCTCACAGCAGCGTCCAAGCCAGCGTGATACGGCAAAGCTTCTATCCCTTGCTCAGACAACCACTGCGCGGTGTCTTCCACCTTGCGCCGGCTTTGGCAATACACAATGCCGGCATCTCCCTCATGTTCCTCGCGAATGAAGCGCAGCAACTGGGCCCGGGGGTTGTCTTTTTCGACCAGGGTGTAGCGAATATTGGGGCGGTCGAAACTGCTGATGAACACCCGCGCGTCCTGCAACTGCAGGCGCTCGATCATGTCGGCACGGGTGTGATCGTCGGCGGTGGCGGTCAGCGCCAAACGGGGCACATCCGGAAAGCGCTCGTGCAGCAAGTTGAGCTGCAGGTATTCCTCGCGGAAATCGTGTCCCCACTGGCTGACGCAGTGAGCCTCGTCGATGGCAAACAGGCTCAGCAGGCCGCGCTCATACAAACTGAGCAGTTGCGCCTGAAAGCGCGGGTGGGTGATGCGCTCGGGTGCCGCATACAGCAACACCAGCTTGCCCGACATCATGTCGCGCTCGACCTGTTGCGCCTCTTCGGACGACAGTGAACTATTCAGATAGGCCGCGTGAACACCGACCTCTTCCAGCGCCCCCACCTGATCGTGCATCAAGGCAATCAACGGTGACACCACAATGGTGACGCCTCGACCTGCCCTGTGGCGCGCGATGGCTGGCACCTGGTAGCACAGGCTCTTGCCTCCCCCGGTGGGCATCAGCACCAGAGCATCGCCCCCTTCAATGACGCGCTCCACAATGGCTTGCTGCTGACCACGGAAGGCCGCGTAGCCAAAAACGTCTTGCAGGATGGTGAGGGGGGAAACAGGTAGCACGGCCGCGATTGTGGCATCTGCCAACGCCAGGCCCAACCCGTTTCCCCCAAGGGAGCGACAAATAAAAAAACCCGCCGGCTTGCACCTGCGGGTTTTGGACTCAAGGCGGTCAAGCCGCCTTGATAGATCGCGTCAGGATCAGAAAGCGTGACGCAGACCCACAGCGATGCTCAGACCGGAATCGCTGTCACCAGCTTCAGGCTTGTAGTTGGTGTACACGATACCAGCGTAAGCGCCAGTGCGCTTGCTCAGAGCGTAGTCATAAGCCACGTTCAACTGGTCGATCTTGGCGGTGTTTTCTTCTGTGGTGTGGGTCCACGAAGCCAATGCGGTGCCGTTAGGACCAACTGGTGCAGACACGCCCAAGTGGATGCTGTTCACGTCATCCTTGGTGCTGTAGTCGTTGGCTTGAGCGTACTGAGCGAACAGCTTGGCTGCGCCCAGGTCGAAGCTACCGCCGAACTGCCACAGAGATTGGCCTTCGCCTTCGGTGTAGGTCACGCCAGCAGCCAGAGGGCCTTGAGCGTAGTTACCTTGCAGGGCGATGATGGAGTCTTGACCATGAGCTTCCGAAGCGCCGTACTGGGCAGCGCCCGAGAAGCCAGAGTAGCTCTTCGAGGTGTAGGTCACCGAGTTAGCTTGGAAGCGGTTGAAGTTCAGGGCGCCGCCCAGACCCAATTGACCCAGCACGCTGAAGGGGCTTTGAGTGTGGTTAGCCAGTGCCGACAGAGCCAGCGAGTTACCAGCAGTCACGGTACCGAAGTTGCCAGCCAGACCGATTTCGCTGGTGCGCTGCCACAGCTTGGCGTCAGCAGTGCCGTTGTCAACGCCAATGGCGCTTTCCAGCTTGAAGATAGCCTTCAGGCCGCCACCCAGGTCTTCCTGGCCCTTGAAGCCCAGGAAAGAACCGTCCAGAACACCGGACTCAACCTTGGTAGTGCGGTGGGTCATGTCGTCGAACGAGCCGACTGCGACGTCAACGTTACCGTACACGGACACGGATTGGGCTTGAGCAGCCACGGAAACCACGAGGGCAGCAGCAGCCACCAGAGCGTTCTTAGCAAACATGCATTTCTCCTTTTTGAGACTTGAGGCTTTGCCCGGAACGGGGCAAACCCTTGGCGACCATTCTGGTGCGCAAAGCACCGAAACTGAACACCTCCCCCCCTCATCAGCCCCGCCAGAGGGACCAAATTGGGCCTTTTTCGTTGCCAGGACGCAACAAAAACCCAGTTCAAGCTGCCGGAAATCGGGATCGGACGGCGTCCGAAATCTTTTTAGACTGGGTCCCACATCGCCGTTTTCTTCAGCGTTTTTCAAGGAGTGAAAATGGATTTGAGCAAACGGGTCTGGCTGATCACCGGTGGAGCCTCCGGTCTGGGGGCGGCCACAGCACGCATGGCACTGGAGTCGGGTGGTCGGGTTGTCCTGGCTGACCTGGGCCCTCCTAGGAAGGACTGGGCACAGCCAGGCTGGAAGGGACGCTGGATTCACGTCAAAACAGACGTGAGTGACGCCGCGAGCGGACAGGCGGCGGTTCAAGCCGCCCTGGATCACTTCGGACGACTGGACGTTCTGGTGAACGCCGCCGGCATTGCCTCGGCCGAAAAAATCCTGACTCGCCAAGGCCCCGCCTCCCTGGAAGGCTTCACGCGCACCATCTTGGTGAATTTGGTGGGCACTTTCAACATGATGCGGTTGGCTGTACCGGCCTTTGTGGGTTCCGGCGCGCCGGAAGATGGCGCCTCCAAGGGGGTCATCATCAATACGGCATCGGTGGCGGCCTTCGACGGGCAAATGGGGCAGGCAGCCTACGCCGCGTCCAAAGGCGGCGTGGTGTCGATGACGCTGCCCGCCGCTCGCGACTTAGCACGTGAGCAAGTCCGGGTGATGACGATTGCGCCCGGCATCTTCGAAACCCCCATGTTGATGGGACTGCCGCAGGACGTACAAGACTCGCTGGGCGCCACGGTGCCCCACCCTGCCCGCCTGGGCAAGCCTGCCGAGTACGCTGCCCTGGCGGGCCACATTGTGGAAAACGAATACCTCAATGGTGAAGTCATTCGCCTTGACGGGGCGCTGCGCATGGCCGCCAAATGACCCATCCTTATCAGGAGCCTCGCATGTCGACACCCGACCCCATTGTGATTCTGGCCGCCCGTCGCACACCGATTGGCGGCTTCCTCGGCTCCCTGTCGTCGTTGCCCGCCCCTCGACTGGGTGCGGCAGCGATCCGGGCAGCGGTGCAAGACTGCGGCGTCCCGCCTGAGCACATGGACGAGGTCTACATGGGATGCTGCTTAATGGCCGGCTTGGGCCAGGCACCCGCCCGTCAGGCTGCGTTGGGCGCAGGCCTGCCCGAATCGGTTGGCGCCACCACGCTGACAAAAATGTGTGGCTCGGGAATGAAGACTGTGATGCTCGCGCACGACTTGCTGAAAGCCGAGGCGGCGCGCTATCTGGTCGCCGGGGGCATGGAGTCCATGAGCAACGCCCCCTATTTGTTGCCTGCCGAACGCAAGGGCCAGCGACTGGGACACGGCCGCACGGTGGACCACATGTTTTTTGACGGCCTCCAAGACGCCTACGGCGGCGAACTGATGGGCCACTACGCCGAAGCCATGGCACAGGAAGCTGGTCTGACCCGTGCCGAGCAAGACGCCTATGCGCTGGAGTCCATTCGCCGGGCGCAGCACGCCGTCGATTCAGGGGTGTTCGCCCATGAGGTGACCCCGGTCGACGTGCAGGTGAAGGGATTGAACACCGCAGTCGACCTGGATGAAACACCGAGCCTGTGCCAGCCGGAAAAGGTGTCACGACTGAAGGCGGCTTTTGGCTCGCCTGGGCGGGAAGGCACCATCACCCCCGCCAGTTCCTCGTCCATTTCAGATGGGGCCGCCGCGCTGGTGCTGACCCGTGCCAGCACAGCCCGTGCGGCGGGGCTGCAGCCCCTGGCCCGCATCGTCGCTCACAGCACCCATGCGGCAGCGCCCGCCCGGTTTCCTTCAGCCCCCATTGCGGCCATCGAATCGGTTTTGAAGAAGGCGGCTTGGTCTGCTGCCAATGTGGACCTGTTTGAAATCAATGAGGCATTTGCCATGGTCACGATGTTGACCATGCGGGCTTTGAACCTGCCCCACGACAAGGTCAATGTGAACGGAGGGGCTTGCGCCCTGGGGCACCCCATCGGGGCGACGGGCGCACGCATTTTGGTCACCTTGATTCATGCCTTGAAGCAGCGAGGTGGCCAACGCGGGGTGGCCAGCCTATGCATTGGCGGCGGCGAAGCCACGGCCATGGCCATTGAGCTGCCGTGACCAAAATTTGAGTCGCACTCACCTTATCGGTAAAAACACCCACATTTACCCCACAACAAAGCCCGTCATTTCGGAAAATAATTGAGTGCCACTCAATTATTGATGTCATGACCGCCTTGCAACGGGTTGCGCCACGGCGCGCCAAGTCTCAACTTCGCATCACCGA
>CAYVOP010000083.1:0-14459 GCA_964453105.1 uncultured Aquabacterium sp.
ACATGTACACCATCCGGCACTACAAGAAGGACTTCACCCAGCTGAGCGTGGCCATTGTGGGCGACATCGTTCACTCGCGAGTGGCGCGGTCCAATATCCATGCCTTGACCACTTTGGGGGTGCCCGAAGTGCGTGTGGTGGGCCCTCGTACCCTGGTGCCCAGCGACCTGCGTGAAATGGGCGTGCGGGTGTGCCATGACATGTCCGAGGGCATCAAGGATGCCGACGTCGTCATCATGCTGCGCCTGCAGAACGAACGCATGGCGGGCGGCATGCTGCCTAGCGCGGGCGAGTTCTTCAAGGAATTTGGCCTGACTGAAGACAAGCTGGCGCTGGCCAAGCCTGATGCCATCGTGATGCACCCTGGGCCGATCAACCGGGGTGTGGAAATTGAATCGGCCGTGGCCGACGGCAAACAAAGTGTGATCCTTCCCCAAGTGACTTTCGGTATCGCCGTGCGCATGGCCGTCATGTCCATTCTGGCTGGTAACGAAGCATGAAGATCCTCATCAAGAACGGCCGTCTGGTCGACCCTGCCTCTGGCCTGGACCAAGTTGGCGACCTGGCCATTACTGCCGGCCGCATCAGTGCTGTGGGTCAAGCCAATGCCGATTTCGCGCCTGATCGCATCATCGATGCCACAGGCCTCGTGGTGGCCCCGGGGCTGGTTGACCTGGCGGCGCGCTTGCGTGAACCTGGCCATGAGCACGAAGGCATGCTGGAGTCTGAGTTGGCTGCAGCCGCAGCCGGTGGCGTCACCAGCGTGGTCTGTTTACCTGATACAGATCCTGCACTAGATGAGCCCGGCCTGGTGGAAATGCTCAAGCTGCGCGCGCGCAAGCTCAGCCGCTGCCGTTTGTTCCCGCTGGGCGCTTTGACCCGCGGCCTCAAAGGTGAAACCCTTACCGAAATGGCAGAGTTGCACGAAGCTGGCTGTGTGGGGTACTCGCAGGCCGAGGTGGCCATCAAAGACACGCAGGTGCTGCAACGTGCCTTGCAATACGCGGCCACCTTTGGCTATACCGTCTGGTTGCGTCCGCAAGATGCCTGGTTGGGCAAGGGCGTGGCGGCCAGCGGCCCCGTGGCCACACGCCTGGGCTTGTCGGGTGTGCCGGTCAGCGCCGAAACCATTGCCATCAACACCATTATCGAGCTGGTGCGTGCCACGGGGGCCCGTGTGCATCTATGCCGCATCTCCAGTGCTGCCGGGGTGGAGTTGGTGCGCCAGGCCAAAGCGCAGAAGCTGCCGATTACCGCCGACGTCAGCATCAACTCCCTGATGTTGACCGATGTGGACATCGGTTACTTCAACCCCGCCATGCGACTGACGCCGCCGTTGCGCCAAGGCCGTGATCGCGATGCCCTGCAAGCGGGGTTGGCTGATGGCACCTTGGATGCGCTGGTCTCTGATCACACACCGGTCAGCGAAGACGAAAAGACTTTGCCTTTTGGCGAGGCTGAACCCGGCGCAACCGGCTTGGAGTTGCTGCTGAGCCTGGCCCTGAAATGGGCGGGTGCCGATCAGACCGATACGCCCGATGCCGAGCGCTTGCGCCGTGCTTTGGCGGCCGTGACCACGGGCCCTGTGTCGGTGTTGGGCGATGCCTTGGGTTCTCTGTCCTCTAGCGCGGGGCGTCTGGCCACCGGAGGCGTGGCCGATGTGTGTGTGTTCGATCCGGCGCATCGCTGGCAGGTCACACCCGATGCACTGGTCAGTCAGGGCAAGCACACCCCATTCGCCTTCGAATCGACTGGATTCGAGTTGGCAGGGCAGGTGCGTTTGACGCTGGTTGCCGGCCAGGTGGCCTACGACAAGCAAGGCGGTTGAGAGGCGCCGCCTGATGTCCATATCAGCCCGTCAGGAACGAGTCACGGGGCCGTGGATGTGGCCGGTCGCCGTGTGGCGATTGGTCTGCGTTTTGGGGCACATCCTGAGTGGGCTGTACATCGTCTATGTGCGCTTGCCAGGGAAGGACGAGCGCCAACGTATGGCGCTGACGCAAGCGTGGGCGGCCCGTTTGCTGGCAGCCATGGGCATTGAGTTGGTCGTTCACGGGCAAGCCCATGCGGGGGCCAAACTGGTGGTGGCCAACCACATCTCCTGGCTTGACATCATGGCCATTGATGCCGTGGTGCCGGCACGTTTCGTTTCCAAAGCCGAAGTGGGGCGCTGGCCTCTGGTGGGCAAATTGGTGACGGCGGCGGGCACGCTTTACCTGCAGCGCGAGCGTCGCCGTGATGCCATGCGGGTCTTGGGGCTCATGTCTCAAGCCCTGCAGCAAGGCAGCACCGTGGCGGTGTTTCCCGAGGGCACCACAGGCACGGGGCGTGGCGTATTGCCGTTTCACGCCAACTTGTTGCAGGCTGCCATCGATGCCAAGGTTCCGGTTCAACCTGTCTCGTTGCGTTATAGCGACATCGAAGAGCCAATTAGTTCACGGGCTGCTTATGTGGGTGATACCACCTTGCTGCAGTCCCTGTGGTGGGTCGTTTCCTCTAGGGGAATGACCGTTCATGTGACCATTCTGGCACCTCAAGCCGTGGTTCATGCAGATAGGCGCAGCTTGGCTGCCAGCCTCCAGGAATTGGTAGACAGCGCAATCCCCGGTTGACGCCCCTCAAACAGGGGGGTACCTTTGAAATTGAAAAAATCAAAACAGATTTTCGGACAGTTTTTGATTTTGACAAGACACCTTCAAAGGCTGAGGAGTTCGAGATGCCCGTTCATCGGCTGGGTCATTTGCCAACCGCAGGTCCCCGGGACCTTTTTTCACGCTCTGTTCCAAGTGTGAAGAAATGCGCGTTGTGTAGCGGTTTATTCGACCAATTTGACCCAAATTGCGAACCATAACCTGTTGTGGACCGCAAAGCCGTTAGGCAACGTGGTTGCTGCGTACCCCTTGCAGGAGGAGTAGGAGGGGCGCCCAGCACCGTCAACCCAGTTGAGGAGTCACCGAACATGAAACAACCCAAACTACGGCACCTGCCTCTGGCGGCCGCTGCATTGGTTGCCTGCTCAGGCGCCTATGCCGGTTACCAGTCACCCGACGGCAATTTCAACCTGTCGGGTTTTGGCACCCTGGGCGTCGTCAGCACCAGCACGAATGACGTGCAGTTCAATTACCCGGGCCAAGGTGGGGGCGCAGGCAAGCATCCATCGATCACGCCAGATACGAAGTTGGCGCTGCAAGGCACCTATAAATTTGCTCCCTCGCTTTCGGCTACCGCGCAGTTGATGTCCAAGTACGACGCGGTGGGGCAGTTCACCCCTGGCTTCGACTGGGCGTTTGCGAAATGGCAGGCCACGCCGGCTTTGAACTTCCGCGCGGGCAAGATGGGTGCGCCGTTCTTCATGATCTCGGACTTCCGCAACGTGGGGTATGCGAATACCGCCGTTCGTCCCAACCTTGACGTGTATGGGCAGGTGCCGACCGACAAGATGGAAGGCATTGACGCCACGTATCAATACAACCTGGGTTCAACCACCTTGAATGCCACGGTTTATGCGGGCAATGCCAAGGATGACTACGCCTCTGCGCTGCACAAAGGGGCGCTGGCGTTGGGGCCGTCGAGTTTTGAACTGTCGCGCTTGAAAGGGATCAACCTCACGGCTGAAACCGACAATGGCCTGACCTTGCGGGCCGGCTATGCCAAGTCGAAGTTCAATCTGTCGTCAGAGTCCATCGACCTGATGAAGGGGGTCGCGAGTTGCCTGGCATCCGCTGTGGCGCATTCTCAGTGCTTGATGGACAACAAGGCCTTGAACGCAGATGGACAGAACCTGCTGTACAACGCCTCGGCAACCTTCTTGCTGCCCTACATTAACGCCCTCGGAACCTCCTACGACGGACTGGTGACTGCCAATACCGTGACGAAGAACAAGAACATCTCGTTCTTGGGGTTCGGTGCAACCTACGACCAGGATAACTGGATCATCACGGCCGAATACACGAAACGGCGCAGTGACAACTACGTTGCCGATACGACCGGTTGGTATGCCAACGTCGGCTATCGCGTTGGACAGTTCACCCCGTATGTGGCTCTGTCGAGAATTTCGGTAGACAGCTTCAATGTGGAGCACAACCCTGCCGCCCCCACAACAGGCAGTGCTGGCATTGATAACGCGGTGTCAACGCTGCGAACGGGTTTGCAAAGCTCATTGCAGTCCTTTATGAATGTGGAGGCTCTGTCTCAACGAACCTACACGATTGGTAGCCGCTGGGATGTGATGCCGAACGTCGCGCTGAAAGCGCAATGGGATCAGATTCACAAACCCGCGAACCATTGGGGCTTGTTCTTCACCCCTGATCCCACGACCCCGGCTGCTCAGTCATTCCTCAACGAACGTCGCAAAGTCAATGTGTTGACCTTGTCGATGGATGTTGTGTTCTAAGCGGAAGGGAGAACTAGCATGACTATCAAATTCACCCTTCAAGCATTGGTTGTGACTGGCCTGATGACCTTGGCGCAAGCGGCCTCGGCGCAAGTGGCAGTCATCGTCAACCCCAAGAGCCCCATGGCATCGATGACCCCCGAGCAGGTGGCAGCGGTGTTCCTGGGTAAGTCCAACACCCTGCCTTCTGGTGTCACGGCTGCGCCGGCTGACTTGCCTGAATCTGCCGCCGTGCGCGAACAGTTCTACAGCAAGGCAGCAGGCAAAACCGGTGCGCAGGCGAAAGCCACGTGGGCGCGTCTGACCTTCTCCGGTAAGGCCACTCCGCCTAAGGAACTGACATCTGCTTCAGACGTCAAGAAGTTCGTGGCCAACAACCCGGACGCCATTGGCTACATCGAAAAGTCGGCTGTCGACAGCACCGTTAAGGTTGTTCTGATCGTCGAGTAAGGAACTGGCGCGCATTTCGTCGCGGAATGTGACGAAATGCGCGTTGTCTTTTGAGCTATTTGATAAATCTGCTATCAAGTTCAGCTCTAAGCTGTCGTTAACCGCTAAGCCTCGCGGCAACGTGGTTGCTTGCCAATCTCTCTGTGTGTTTGTAGGGAGCGGTTTCAACAAGAGGCAAGCACCGTCAACTCAGTTGAGGAGTCAACGAATGATTCATCCCAAACTTCGGCACCTGCCTTTGGCTGCCGCGGCATTGGTCGCCTGCTCAGGTGCCTATGCCGGTTATCAGTCTCCCGACGGCAATTTCAGCCTGTCGGGTTTCGGCACGCTGGGCCTGTCCAAAACGAACACCGATGAGGCTATGTTCGTATACCCCGGTCAGGGCGGTGGTGCGACCAAGCACGTCAGCTTTGATCCGGACACCAAGGTGGCCGTTCAAGGCACCTACAAGTTCACGCCCACCTTGTCGGGTACCGCTCAGGTCATGACCAAGTTCGATGCCGAAGGGCAATACGAACCCAAGATGGAATGGGCCTTCGCCAAGTGGCAAGCCACCCCTGGTTTGTCGTTCCGCGCAGGCCGCATGGGCGCCCCGATCTTCATGATCTCGGACTTCCGTGACGTGGGCTACGCGAACACGGCTGTTCGTCCCAATCTCGATGTCTATGGTCAGGTGCCAGTCAGCTCCTTCGAGGGCGGCGACGTGAGCTACCAGACCAACATTGGCTCCATGACCCTGACCTCGTCGTTCTGGGCCGGCAAGGCCACGAACAAGTACGCCAGTGCGCTGCACTCCCTAGGCCAAAACAATTCGGTCGCAGCCAGTGAAGTGGTGTTGAGTCGCATCAAGGGTATCAACCTGCAAGGCGAATTCGATAACGGTTTGTCGTGGCGTTTCGGCTACTTGAAGGGCAAGCTGGCCATCAATTCGCCAACAGCTGAAAATGTGATTGGCTATGTGCATACGGCTTCCGGAACCGAGGAAGACAAGCAAGACGCCATCAGCAGCCTGACCACCAGCAACACGAACGCGAGTTTCATGGGTGTCGGTCTGACCTATGACCAAGACAACATCGTGCTCAGTGCTGAATATGGCAAACGAGGCATTCAGGACAAAGGCTATATCCCTGCGCTGAAGGGGTGGTACACCCTGGCCGGCTATCGCCTGGGTAACGTGCTGCCCTATGTGTCGTTGTCGCGCTTGTCGGTCACCAACCCCAACGCCACGATGGACGGCGCCCTGAGCAACTTGGGTCTGCTGGTCAAAATCGGCGGTGCCGCCTTGCTCAACACACAGAAGTTGAATGAAGATACCAAGAGCCTGGGCGTACGCTGGGATGTGAAATCGGGTCTGGCTGTCAAAGCGCAGTACGACTACGTTGCCATTCCGAAGAATTCGAACGGCCAGTTCCTGGTCGATGACCCCGCGACTGCGTCTTTGAACAAGGTGCTGTCCAACAAGTCATCCTTCCTGGATAAGTCGAAGGACATCAGTGTCCTGACGCTCTCCGTCGACTTTGTTTTCTAAGCCGAAGGGAGAACTACTATGAGCATCAAATTCACCCTTCAATCTCTGGTTGTGGCTGGCCTGATGACCTTGGCACAAGCAGCCTCGGCTCAAGTGGCCGTCATCGTCAACCCCAAGAGCCCCATGGCGTCCATGACACCTGAGCAGGTGGCTGCCGTGTTCCTGGGTAAGTCCAACACCTTGCCTTCCGGTGCCACAGCTGCCCCAGCTGACTTGCCTGAATCTGCCGCCGTGCGCGAACAGTTCTACAGCAAGGCCGCCGGCAAGACCGGTGCGCAGGTGAAAGCCACTTGGGCGCGTCTGACCTTCTCCGGTAAGGCCACTCCGCCTAAGGAACTGACATCTGCGAACGACGTCAAGAAGTTCGTGGCCAGCAACCCTGACGCCATTGGCTACATCGAAAAATCCGCGGTGGATAACACCGTGAAAGTGGTGTTGATCGTGGAATGATGGATTGGAGCCTGCAGCTATTCTGAAATGGCTGCAGCTTCGGTCTGATTGCACGGTTTACCCGACAGGGCCGTCACCGAAACCGGTGGCGGCCCTTATTGTTTGTGGTGTGTCATGAACAAATAGTCGGGGCAACCTACAATTCCCACTTCGATATCGAGGTTTTGAATGTTGGACTTTGTTCTGGAATGGGCCACCCACGGTCTGCTGGATGCCAGCTGGTGGCAAATCGTGCTGGCCACCTTGGCCCTGACGCACATCACGATTGCCTCGGTCACCATCTTTTTGCATCGCTGCCAGGCGCACCGCGCGCTGGACTTGCACGCCATTCCGTCCCACTTTTTCCGCTTCTGGCTGTGGTTGACCACCAGCACCGTCACCAAGCAATGGGTTTCCGTACACCGCAAGCACCACGCGAAGTGTGAAACTGCGGAAGATCCGCACAGCCCAGTCGCCCATGGCATCAAAACCGTTTTGCTGGAAGGCCGCGAGCTGTATGCCAAGGAGGCCGCCAACGCGGAAACCTTGAAGAAGTACGGGCACAACACGCCCAACGACTGGCTGGAGCGCAATCTCTACACCCCGCGTAACAACTGGGGCCCGATCGCCATGCTCCTGATCGATTTGGCCCTGTTCGGCGCCATCGGTATCACGGTGTGGGCGGTTCAAATGCTGTGGATTCCGGTGTTCGCGGCCGGCATCGTCAACGGTTTGGGCCATTTCTGGGGTTATCGCAACTTCGAAGCGCCAGATGCCTCGACCAACATCTCGCCCATTGGCCTGATCATTGGTGGTGAAGAGCTGCACAACAACCATCACACCTATCCCACCTCGGCCAAGCTGTCGGTCAAGCCCTTTGAATTCGACATTGGTTGGGGTTACATTCGCGCGCTCGAATTGATGGGTTTGGCCAAGGTGCGCAAGGTGGCGCCCAAGCTGCAACTGGGCGAAATCAAGCCTCAGGCTGACGCCAAGACGCTGGAGGCCATTGTGGCCAACCGCTATGAGTTGATGGCGGGCTACGCGAGCGAAGTGCGTGCTACCTGCCGTTCCGAATTGGAGCGGCTCAAGGCCAGTGGTCAAGGTGCCGCCGCGGCCAAGTTGCATGCTGTGCGCAACTGGATGGCGCGCGACGAGGCGCAGGTGCCTGTGGCCTTACGCCAAATGGTTCAGCAGGCCCGTGGTGTCAGCCCAAAGCTCGATCAACTGATCCAAATGCGCGAAGAATTGCGTGCCATCTGGACCCGTACCAATGTGTCGGCGGAACAGTTGGTGCAAGACCTCCAAGCTTGGTGTCAGCGTGCTGAAGCCAGTGGCATTGCAGCCCTGCAAGATTTTTCGCGCAAGGTACGCGCAGCGCATGCCTGAACCGTACCACGCTGCTCGTTAAACCAAAGCTGCCTTCAAGGCAGCTTTTTTTTGGTCGTTTGCCGCAGTTTGCCCAAGTGGAAATGAAAAAAGTGACGAAATCGGGCTTCATCATCCGGGAATTTGTGCCGATATCAGGCTGCGGAAGGGTGAGATTAGCCTGACATCAGGCCGCTTATTCATGTCCTTCAGGACGGCATGGTTGTCGTATTCTGAAATGACTGTGAATTGGGCGTCGTCCATTTATCCGCACGCATTCATTCAAAGGTTGAAGGCTTATGGAGCAAATCATGCAAGGATCGCCAGAAACGTCGACCAGTTCGGGATCTCCCGGGCATGAGGCAGGCGGAGGGGGCAGTTCCAATCCGATGCGCAAAATCATCATCATGGTCGGCGTGGCCATTTTGGTGTTCCTGGCCGTCACCACGTTCAGCGTGCAGAAGTCCATCCAGAGCAGCGGTCAGCTGACAGCGATCAAGGACTTGTACTTCCCGGTGCTGCAGAAGATCGAGGCCAATATGGTTCGCCTCGACAAGATGGAAGAGCTTTTCATGCGCTCTGTCATGTTGGGCGACAACGACCCGCTTGACGAGGAAATGGGCTTCTACCAGCAGGGCGACAAGGCCTTTGAAGAGATGGCTTTGCTCTATCCATCCCAGGCCAAGGAAATTGCTCGCCTGCGTGGAGAATTCAAGCAGTACCAAGACCTGGCCAAGGCCACGGCGCTGGCCTTGAATGCCAAGGACACCAACATCGATGCGCAGAAGATGAACAAGCTTCTGGGCGAGTTGCGCGAGTCGATCAAGAAGTTCCGCGAAGCCAGCTACGGCAACTTTGTGCAAACCCTGGCTGAGTCACAAAACACCGTCAAGCTCAACCTATACATGGGCATTGCCCTGGGGTTGATGAACTTGTGCTTCATGGGCGTGCTGGTGTTCTTCATCCGCAACAACGTTCGCATGATGGCCGTGATCGCCGAGCAGAACGCCACTCTGGAGCTGCGTGTGGCCGAGCGTACCGCTCAGCTGCGCCAGAAGACCAACGACATCCAGGCCATGCTGGAAAACATGCCTCAGGGTGTGTTGACGGTGCTGCCTGGTGGCGTGATCCACCCAGAGTACTCCGCCTACATGGAGAACATCTTCGAAACCACCGAGATCGCTGGCAAGAACATGATGGACCTGGTCTTCAGCCAGACCACCTTGGGTTCCGATGCCTTGTCGACCGTGGAAGTGGCCGTGGGCTCGGTGATTGGCGAAGACGCCATGAACTACGAGTTCAACTCTCACCTGCTGGCCACCGAATTCGACAAGACCATGCCCAATGGCGCGGTCAAGAGCCTGGAGTTGAGCTGGTCGCCCATCACCGACGACAACGATGTGGTCGAGAAGCTGATGCTGTGTGTGCGTGACGTGACCGAGCTCAAGCGTCTGGCCAGCGAAGCCGGCGCGCAAAAGCGCGAGTTGGAAATCATTGGCGAAATCCTGGCGGTCAGTCAGGAGAAGTTCCAGGAATTCATCGACAGCGCCAAGAAGTTCGTGGCCGAAAACCGCGAAATCATTCAAAAGACCCCAGCCAAGGACCAAGACGCTGTGGGCCTGCTGTTCCGCAACATGCACACCATCAAGGGCAACGCCCGTACCTATGGGCTGTTGAACATGACCAACACCGTGCACGAAACCGAGCAGGTGTACGACGATCTGCGCAAAGACGAAGAGAAGGTCTGGGAGCCAGAAGCCATGCTGGCCCAACTGGATCAAGTCGATGCCTTGCTGGACGAGTACGGCAAGATCAACGACGTCAAGCTGGGACGCAAGGGTCCTGGCCGTCGCGGCAGCGTCGAGAAGTTCCTGATGGTCGAGAAGGATCACGTGGCGCGCGCGCTGAACCTGATCAAGTCTGCCAAGGCGGCTGACGCTGAGGCCATGAAGGCAGCGTTGCACGAAGTCGATCAAACCCTGAGCCTGATCGGTACCGAAAAGATCGACCACGTTCTGGCTGGCATCATCGAGTCCATGCCCTCGCTGGCCAAGGAGCTTGGCAAGGAACCTCCAAAGATCTCCATTGAAGACCACGGCATCGTGGTACGCACCCAGGTCGTGGGCCTGCTCAAGAACGTGTTCACTCACGTGTTCCGCAACTCCATGGACCACGGCTTGGAAACTGGCGAAGCGCGTGAAGCCGCTGGCAAGACAGCGGCTGGCCATATCCGCCTGAAGCTGAATCTGGAAGGGGGCCGCCTGGTCTTCCGTCTGGGTGATGACGGCCGCGGCCTCGCCGTGGGCAAGATTCGCCAAAAGGCCATCGACAACGGACTGATCCAGGCAGGTGATGCCATCGCGCCCGAGCAAGTGGCTCAGCTGATCTTTGCCTCGGGCTTCTCAACCGCTGAAAAGGTGACCGAGGTGTCGGGGCGTGGTGTGGGCATGGATGCCGTCAAGGGCTTCCTGCAGCGCGAAGGCGGCGATGTGGCCATCCACTTCACCGACAGCAACGCGGCGGCCGAAATGCGACCCTTCGAGCTGGTGATCACACTGCCCGAAAAGTTCGCAGCTCACCTGTCGGCTTGAACTGAGACCCCAAAGCACTGCATTTTCGGCTGGAGTGGGACTTAATGCCTTGTCAAACCAGCCGATATTCAGTCTTGAATCAGCCCCGTTATTCGTGATGTGAATAGCGGTCTCAGACCCGAATCTCTCGAGGCTTGAACATGTTGCTCTACGCAATTCTCTTTCTGACAGGATGCCTGCTCGGGGCTGGCGGCATGGCATGGCGGGCGCATCAGGCCAACCTGAAGCGCGGCGAAGTCGTGGTTCGCGCCGAAGCGGATGCGCGCGAGCAGGCCTTGCAGCAGTCACTTGCCGAACTGCGCCAACAACTGGATGTGCTGCATCAGCAGCGTGATCAAGATCAGTCGTCTGCGCAATCTGAGTTGGCCGAGCTCAAGCGCTCTCTCGATCGGCAATTGCTCGACGTGCAGTCGGGCGCCGCAGAAAACCGCGAGCAGACCCTGGTCAATTGCGGTCGTCTGGCCGATTCGATCAACAACCTGCTGGGCCTCATCAAGACCTTCGAGCGTTGGCACGCCGATATGAATGTTCTGCTCACCCATAACCGCCAGATGCATGAGCGCAATGACGAATTTGCCGCCATCGTGCGCCAGGTCGTCATCGTGGCTCTGAACGCATCGATCGAAGCGGCCAGAGCAGGCGAATTGGGCCGAGGTTTCGCCGTGGTGGCCAACGAAGTGCGCACCCTGGCCAACCGGGCGGAAGCCTTGTCCAACGACTACCGCAACAACCTCTACAAGAACGACCTGATCACCACCACTACCTTCCAGGATTTGCAGGCCGGTGGGAAGATGATCATCGGTGCGGTCACCGAATTGCAGTTGATCAACAGCAAGACGAAAGACGCTCTTGAAGCGGCCTGAAGACCATGATCACCCAGACAGCCAAAGACGGATTTGACTTCATCGTGAAGGGTGCGCTTGCCAGTGCCCTGAGCGCCTCGTCAGACGACCGTTGCGAAGTCGAGGTCATCGACAACGTCAAGGACATCACTGAAAAGAAGGTGGTGCTGCTGACCGTGTCGTCCTACCTCTTCCGTGTGATGACGCTGTTTTACTTCACCCTCAATCGGGAAACCCGACAGCACTTTGCGGCCATCAACCACGGTGACGTGGAGACCATGTCCGAGTCTGACTTTCTCGACGTCATCTGCGAGTGCGGCAACATTTTCTGTGGTGCGCTCAACCGCGAACTGGCTCACCATTTTCCCCATCTGGGCATGTCAACGCCCAATGTGCTTGACCGTGACTGCGTGGACTACCTGCAGGAACTGGAAGCGGGCTACATCAAACATTTCAAGATCTCGATCAACGAGACGCTCACGATGCACGCCAGTTTGTGCGTGTGTGACTTTGCCGATATCGACTTCACTGTTGACATGACGCAGGCTGAAGAGGAAACCAACGGCGAACTGGAACTGTTCTAGTCGCCTTACGAAGAATCGAGGATCCCTATATGGTTGAAAAGGCTGAACTCGTCAGCAAAGTGCTGGTTCTGGATGATTCGCCCGAATGCGGCATGCGGATCAAGGCATTTTGCGACGCCAACCGTCTCGTGACGCTGCGCGCACAGTCCGAGAACGTCATGGCTGTCATGAAGTCCAACGTGGACTTGGGTGCCATCTTCCTCTCCGAAGGTTACGGTGTTCCGTCCAGCGATGGCTACTCGTTTGCCAAGGAAATTCACGAAGTTCGCCCTGAGTTGCCGATCTTCTTCCGTCGCAATCAAGTTGACAACCTGGATGACCTGCCGGAAATGCAGCGTGGCTTATTCAGCCATGCCTACACCATCGATCACATCGACAAACTCGGCCCAGTCATCCACGAGTCGATTTTCAGCCTTGTGTATCCAAACGCCTTGGTGCGTGGCATCACTGAAATCACCAAGGCTGCGCTGGAAAGCCAGTTCAAGGGGGTTGATGTCGCTACCGAAGCGCCCTATATCGTGAGTGACCGCATTATTTACGGCGAACTGTTCAGCTTGATCCCCTTGGAAAGTAACTGGTGCCGCGGCTACATGATGCTGCAGACCGAAGAAGGTCCGCTGGTGCAATTTGTCGAAGATGACAAGACGCACATCGGCATCAACGACGAAGTGAACTTCCGTGACATCAACCAGGTGCTGGGTGAAGTGACCAACCTGGTGTGGGGGTCATTCAAGAACCGCTATATCTCGTACGAGGCGCTGGAAGGGCGAGCAACGCAGGTTCCCATCATCGTGAACCACCGGCATCGCTACATCTCCTTTGGTTCTGAAGACCCGCAACTGTGTTTCCGTTACACGCTGAATGATCAATCTGGCAAAGTGCCTCCGATGGTGATTTATCAGCGTTTTGTGTTCAATCTGAGCTGGAATCCTGACAAGTTCAAGGAAAACGAAGCCCAGGTCGAAGATCTGTTTGACTCGGGCGAGCTGGAGCTCTTCTGAATATTTTCTCAATGAGGTGAAATGCCATGGCACAAGTTCTAGTCGTCGATGACTCCGCTACCGTCCGCAATGAAGTCGGTGATTTCCTGAAGAAAAACGGTCTGGATGTGATCACTGCCGTTGACGGTCGCGATGGTCTGGCCAAGCTGAAGGCCGATCCCCGTGTCAAGCTGATCGTCAGTGACGTCAACATGCCCAATATGGATGGCCTGACCATGGCCGAGAAGATCCGCGGTGAACTGGGCAACGCCAGCGTCAACATCATCATGCTGACCACCGAAAACACGCCCATCATGAAAGAGCGCGGCAAGGCTGCCGGCATCAAGGGCTGGATTGTGAAGCCCTTCAAGGGCGACGCGGTGATTGCCACCTTCAAGAAGCTGGCTGAATAAGTTCAGGCCATGATGTTGATGCCGCCGTCGACATAGACCGTCGATCCAGTCAGGTGTCGGGCGTAGGGACTTGCCAGATATGCACAGGTCAATCCCACGTCCATGACATTGATGGGCTCGCCGATTGGTGCAGAACTGACTGAGTGGGCGAGCAGGACATCAAACTCCTTCAAGCCAGATGCTGCGCGTGTCTGGATCGATCCGGGTGATATTGCATGCACCCGGATTTTTTTTGGCCCAAGCTCGTAGGCCAAATACCGGCATGCGGCCTCTAAGGCCGCTTTGACCGGACCCATCAAGTTGTAGTTGGGAACCACCTTATTCGCACCGTGATAGCTCATGGCGAACATGCAGCCGCCGTCAGACATCAGCGGCACAGCTCGTCGAGCCAGGCGCAAGAACGAGTGGCACGAGATGTCCATTGCCTTGGCAAACCCTTCCGCGGAACTCATCAGCAAACCGTTTTGAAGATCTGCCTTGGGTGCAAAGGCGATGGAGTGCACCAGCAAGTCGATCTTGCCCCAACGTTGGGTAATGGTCTCAAACAGGGCATCCATTTGATCCGCTTGAGTCACATCCAGTGGCGCAAAGATCTCCGCACCCAGTTCCTCGGCAATCGGCGCGACAAACGGTTTGGCCTTGTCGTTTTGAAAGGTGATGCAAACGTCTGCGCCCAGACTCTTGAAGGCTTTGGCGCATCCATAAGCAATCGATGCTTCATTGGCGATGCCAACGATCAGGGCCTTCTTTCCTGCCAGGGCTTGGTGTGGTGTGGTTGTTTCAGTCATTTGACTATTTTCCACACCTCTCGTGATCAAACTTTGACCAGGAATAAAAAAACCCGCCAAACCAGAGTCAGGCGGGTTTTTTGAGGGAAGAGC
>CAYVOP010000084.1:0-14333 GCA_964453105.1 uncultured Aquabacterium sp.
GCGTGCAGCCGGCTGGAATGGTCACTGGATCGACGCGGCCTCCACGCTGCGCATGAAGGACGACGCGGTCATCGTGCTGGATCCGGTCAACATGCCCGTGATCAAGAATGCGCTGGCCAACGGCGGCAAGAACTGGATTGGCGGTAACTGCACCGTCAGCTGCATGCTGATCGGCGTGGGTGCGCTGTACAAGGCCGGTCTGGTCGAGTGGATGTCTACCCAGACCTATCAAGCTGCCTCTGGTGGCGGTGCTCAGCACATGCGTGAACTGCTGACCCAGTTTGGCACCTTGAATGCCGAAGTGCGCCCCTTGCTGGACGACCCCAAGAGCGCCATTTTGGAAATCGATCGCAAGATCATCGCCAAGCAGCGTTCGCTGACCGAGGCCGAGACCGCTAACTTCGGCGTGCCGCTGGGCGGTTCGTTGATTCCTTGGATCGACAAGGATCTGGGCAATGGCCAGTCCAAGGAAGAGTGGAAGGGCATGGCCGAAACCAACAAAATCCTGGGCCAAGGTGAGGGCTTCGGCTCGCCCGCCGTGCCTGTAGATGGTTTCTGCGTTCGCATCGGTGCAATGCGTTGTCACAGTCAGGCACTGACTTTCAAACTCAAGAAAGACGTTCCACTGTCCGATATCGAAGCCATGATCGCTGCCGACAATCCGTGGGCCAAGGTGGTGCCGAATACGCGTGAGGCCACCATCAAGGACCTGACCCCGGTTGCCGTGACCGGTACGCTGACCATTCCGGTTGGCCGTATCCGCAAGCTGGCCATGGGGCCCGAGTATGTCGGTGCGTTCACGATCGGGGATCAATTGCTGTGGGGCGCTGCGGAACCGCTGCGTCGCATGCTGCGTATCCTGCTGGACGCCTGATTGGCGTTTGGCCGTTGCGGTGGGTCGTTGACGCCGCAACGGTTGGAAACAATCCGGAGTCGGTGAGGCTGTTGTCCGCGGACGACAATACGCGATTCGTTACGCTTTTCGGCGGATTGACCCGGGTTGAGCTCGCGTAAGTTAAGCAAATACTGAGCTTGTCTCCGTATATGCTTGATGTTATTTTGTTTTGTGCTGCGTACCGTCTGCAGGAGCGGGTGCGTCTCAGGGCTGTTTTGATGGTCCGGATGCGCTGCTTTTCGTGTCGAACGGCTCCATGACGACTTGGGAGACGCCTTGAAAGATCATTCGATGTCCGCAGGGAAATTTGCCCTCAACCGGGTTGCCGCCGCTGCGGCTTGCACCGTTTTGACTCTGGTACCCGCTGCGTCCTGGGCCTTGGGCCTGGGCAAGCTGAACGTCCAGTCGGCGCTGGGTGAACCCCTGCGGGCTGAAATCGACGTAACCAGTCTGAACGCCGAAGAAGGTGGGTCTTTGAAGGTGCGTGTGGCCTCAACTGAGACCTATCGTGCCGCTGGTGTCGACTACAACTCGGTGCTCACGGCCACCCATATTTCTCTGCAGCGGCGTAGCGATGGTCGCCCGTTCCTGAAGATCTCGAGTGATCGCAGTGTTCAGGAGCCATTTGTTGACGTCATCCTGGATCTGACTTGGTCTTCTGGCCGTTTGGTACGCGAGTACACGCTGCTGTTTGATCCTCCTTCTGCCAAGTCCGCGACCACGGTTGCTACGGCGCCTGTGATCGCCGCACCTGTGCCTCCGGCTGCCCCTGCTCCGGCTCCAGTCGCTGCGCCCGCGCCAGCCCCAGTTGCTGCGCCGGCACCCGCGCCTGTTGCTGCACCGGCGCCAGCCGCTGTGCCAGCACCATCCAAGCCCGTACCAGAACCCAAGCCAAAGGCCAAGACCAAGGCTGAACTGAAGGCTGAAAAGGCCGCTGCCGCGGCTTCTGCCGCAGCGGCAGTTGCCTCGGCGCCTGCTCCAGCGCCCGCACCGCGTCCAGCCCCGGCTCCGCGCACGGCCGCTTCAGAGCGCCCATCCGGTGAGGGTAAGTCTGTCAAGGTGGAGCGTGGCGACACGCTCTCGAAGATCGCTGGCCGCAATTTGCCTGCAGGCGTGTCGCTTGACCAGATGCTGGTGGGCTTGTATCGCCACAACCCACAGGCTTTCTTTGGTAACAACATGAACCGCCTGAAGTCGGGTGTGGTGCTGAACATGCCCACAGCCGATCAGGCCAAGGAACTGACGCCAGAACAGGCCCGTCAGACCATCCAGGCGCAAAGCTCCGACTTTGCGGCATACCGTCAGAACTTGGCAGGAACTGTTGCGGCAACTACGCCTGAGCAGCCCCAGCGTCAAGCTTCCGGTAAGGTCCAGGCGGAAGTGCGCGACCAGAAGCAGGCCGCCGCACCAACTCCTGACAAGCTGACCCTGAGCAAGGGGGGCGTGTCGACCGGTGCTGCGCCTGGCGTTGAAGACCGTGTGGCCAAGGCGCGCGCTAAAGAAGACAGTCAGGCACGTGTCGCAGAGTTGTCCAAGAATCTGGATGAGCTGCGTAAGCTGAAAGACAAGGCGGCTGTGGCGTCCAAGCCCGCGCCGGCCCCTGTACCTGTTCCCGTCCCGGCTCCCGCGCCAGCACCAGCACCTGTTCAGGCTCCTGCGCCCGCGCCCGCGCCCGCGCCCGTCGTGGCATCGGCTCCTGTTGTGCCTGTGCCAGCATCTGCTGTAGCCAGCGCCAGCACCGAGCCGGCCTCTCAAGCTGCCACCTCGGTGGTGGATGTGGCTTCGGCTCCCGAGCCCAAGCTCGCTCCATCCGTGCCTGCTGTGCCTGTTCCGGCTCAAGTGCCCGAAGCCGCCAAGCCTGGTCTGCTGGAGTCGCTGAACCCCATGTTGTTGGCGGCAGGTGGTGCCGGTCTGGCCTTGCTGGCTGGCGTTGGCATGTTCCTGCGCTCGCGTCGCCGTTCCGACACGGGTGAAACTTCCTTCCTGGAAAGCCGTCTGCAACCCGACTCGTTCTTTGGCGCCAGCGGTGGCCAACGTGTCGATACGCGTGATGCATCTGGGGCGCCATCGTCCATGAGCTACTCCTTGAGTCAGCTCGACGCCATTGGTGACGTGGACCCGGTTGCTGAAGCCGATGTCTATCTGGCCTATGGTCGCGATCTGCAGGCTGAAGAAATTCTCAAGGAAGCGCTGCGTAGCACGCCTGATCGCCTGGCCGTCCGCGTCAAGCTCCTGGAGGTCTATGCCAAGCGTCGCGACACCAAGGGCTTCGAGCAGTTGGCTGTCCAACTGTTTGATCTGACCGGTGGTCATGGTGAAGACTGGGCCAAGGCTCAGGAGCTGGGGCTGGGTATTGATCCTGAAAACCCGCTGTATCAGCCAGGTGGCCAACCTTCCGGTGAACCCTTGAGCTTGAATGAGCCCGATGATCACCTGGGTGCCAGCACCATGCCGGCTTCGGTTGTGCCATCTTTCAGCCAGATGGACACCCTGCCTGAAGTGCCAGAGGTTCCCGCTCCTGCGGCCGCGCCGGTCTTGGCTGAAGTGCCTCAGTCGGATGACTTTGGCGCCATCGATCTCGACATTTCCGCTCCTATGCCTCTGGATGAGGTGCCAGCCCAGGCTGGCGCAGCTGATCTGCCGGTTCTTGATGTGCCCAGCACTGAGCCCGCCCCTCTGGCTTCGGCACCCGCGCCGTTGCCTTCGTCAGACGACGACGCCGGCCTCGACTTCGATTTGTCGCTGGATGAACCCGCTCCTGCGCCTGCTCAGGCTGCCGCACCGGCTCCTGCTGGCAACGACTTCGGTTTGAGCAGCTTGAACCTGGAAGTGGATGCGCCAGGCTCGGTCGACAGCGGTTTCAGCCTTGACGATGACTTGTTGGGTGGCAAGGCCCCTGATCTGCCCCCACCGGAAGATCCGATGGAGCGCAAGTTCGAGTTGGCTGAAGAGTTCCGCCAGATCGGTGATCTGGACGGTGCCCGCGAACTGCTGCAAGAAGTCGTGGCCAATGCCTCGGGTGCTTTGCAAGCCAAGGCGCAAGGCATGCTCGATAGCCTGAGTTGATCATGGTCGATGAGACGCGAAGTGGGGGGGACTCCCCCGCTTCCTCCCCAAGGGCGATCCGGCGGATCGCCCTTGGTGTTTCTTACCGCGGCACAGCCTATAAGGGGTGGCAAAGCCAACCTGGCGGGGGCACGGTTCAAGATCAACTGGAACATGCTCTGAGCCGTTTTGCGGCTCGCCCGATCAAGGTCATGTGCGCTGGCCGAACCGATGCGGGGGTGCACGGCATCAACCAGGTCGTCCATCTCGATACCGACATTCATCGCGAACCGTTTTCCTGGGTCAGAGGGCCCAATGCCTTCCTGCCCTCCGACATCGCGGTTCAGTGGGCAAACGAGGTGACGTCAGGTTTTCATGCTCGCAACAGCGCACGCGGGCGACGCTATGCCTACGTGTTGCTGGAGTCACCCGTGCGGCCTGCGATCGAGAGTGCGCAGGCCGGGTGGGTTTTTCGGCCCTTGAACCAAGCGGCCATGGAGCGGGCTGCAGCCCATCTGATTGGCGAGCACGACTTCAGTTCGTTCCGCTCGTCGCAGTGCCAGTCGCCCACCCCTATCAAAACATTGAGGCACATCGGCATTCGCAAGATCGGGCCGTATTGGCGGTTTGATTTCGAGGGCAATGCGTTTTTGCATCACATGATTCGCAACATCATGGGCTGCCTGATCGCCGTGGGCTCGGGCACGCAAGAACCCGATTGGACCTGTGCCGTGCTGGCTGCTCGAAACCGGGATGCCGCCGCCCCAACATTTTCTCCGGATGGCCTCTATTTTTTGGGCCCCACTTACGATCCCAAGTGGGGATTGCCTACCGAAGTGGCGGGTATGGCTTGGCTGCCGGGTAATTCTTGAGACAATAGCGGCTTGCCCACTTGCAAGCCGCGCATGTCTTTGCCCCTGGATCACCGCACTCGCATCAAAATTTGCGGACTGACCCGCGAAGCGGATGTCTCCGATGCCGTGCAGGCGGGGGCTGATGCCATCGGTTTCGTGCTTTACGAAAAAAGCCCGCGCCATGTCACGCCGGCGAGAGCCGCCCAACTGGCGGCCCTTTTGCCGCCCTTTGTGACCCCGGTGCTGTTGTTCGTGAATGCCTCGGCTTCATTGCTCAAAGAGGCCCGTGATGCCGTGCCCAACGCGCTGTGGCAGTTCCATGGCGACGAAGCCCCCACTGATTGTGATCAAGCCGCGCGGCCTTATATCCGGGCGGCCCGGATGGCCCCCGGTTTCAATTTGTTAGACTTCGCGGATTCCTACCCCGCCGCTCAGGCCATTTTGGTCGACGCCCATGTGGACGGTTACGGTGGAGGAGGGCAGGTTTTTGATTGGTCCTTGTTGCCGCAAGGCCTGTCTCGGCCGATGGTTCTCTCGGGTGGTTTGCACTCGGGCAATGTCATCGAAGGGATCAGGCGAGTGCGGCCCTGGGCTGTGGATGTGAGCTCTGGCGTAGAAGCAGGCAAAGGCATCAAGGATGCCCAGTTGATGCGCCAGTTCTGTCAGGCCGTGCGGGCGGCCGATCGGCAATGTGCCGAGGCAGGTTCAGCGAAAAGCTGACCCTGTGCGTTCGTCCCGTACGGTTTGTTCGATGAGAGATTCATGCTGAATTACCAACAGCCCGATGCGCGGGGTCACTTTGGCCCCTACGGCGGCACGTTCGTGTCTGAAACCCTGATCCAGGCGCTGGATCAACTCAAGGACGCTTACGAGCACTATCGCCATGATCCTGCCTTCCAGGCCGAATTCCGTAAGGAGTTGGCGCACTTCGTGGGTCGACCCAGCCCGATCTATCACGCCGAACGGTTGAGTCGCGAGGTGGGGGGGGCGCAAATTCACTTCAAGCGTGAAGACCTCAACCACACAGGCGCGCACAAGATCAACAACGTGATTGGCCAGGCTTTGCTGGCCAAACGCATGGGCAAGCCCCGTGTGATCGCGGAAACCGGTGCAGGCCAGCATGGCGTGGCCACTGCCACCATCTGTGCCCGCTACGGCATGGAGTGCGTGGTTTACATGGGCTCCGAAGACGTCAAGCGTCAGTCACCCAACGTGTACCGCATGCACTTGCTCGGCGCCAAGGTGATCGCGGTCGAGTCGGGCAGCAAAACCCTGAAAGACGCGCTCAACGAGGCCATGCGCGACTGGGTCACCAATGTGGAAAACACCTTCTACATCATTGGTACCGTGGCTGGACCTCACCCCTATCCCGCTATGGTTCGCGATTTCCAGAGCGTGATTGGCGAGGAATGCCTCAAGCAGATGCCCGAGTCGATTGGCCGCCAGCCTGATGCCGTGGTGGCTTGTGTCGGCGGCGGCTCCAACGCCATGGGCATTTTCTACCCCTACATTCCACACGAACAGGTCAAGCTGATCGGTGTGGAAGCGGCGGGCGAGGGCTACGACAGTGGCAAGCACTCGATGTCGTTGCAAATGGGCGTACCTGGTGTGCTGCATGGCAACCGCACCTACTTGCTGCAAGACGAAAACGGCCAGATCACTGAAACTCACTCGGTTTCGGCTGGCTTGGACTACCCAGGCGTGGGCCCCGAGCACGCCTACCTGAAAGACATCGGGCGTGCCGAGTATGTTGGCATCACCGACAAGGAAGCGCTTGAGGCCTTCCACCGTTTGTGCCGTACGGAAGGCATCATTCCTGCACTGGAATCGTCGCACGCCGTGGCTTATGGCATGAAGCTGGCTGCGACCATGCGGCCCGATCAGCATGTGCTGGTGAACCTGTCTGGCCGTGGCGATAAGGACATCGGCACCGTGGCCGACCTGACGGGCGCAGAGTTTTACTGCCGTCCTTCCTGTCGCGGCCTGTCGGTAAAGGGGGCATGAGTATGAGCAATCGCATTGATGTGGCGTTTGCCAATCTCAAGGCGCAAGGTCGCAAGGCTTTGATTCCTTTCATCACCTGCGGCGATCCCTTCCCGGAAAAGACCGTCGACCTGATGCTGGCCATGGCCGAAGCGGGCGCTGACGTGATTGAGTTGGGCGTGCCATTTTCTGATCCCATGGCCGATGGTCCGGTCATCCAAAAGGCAGCCGAGCGCGCCTTGCTCAAAGGCATTTCGCTGACCCATGTGCTGGATGACGTCAAGCGCTTTCGCGCTCACAATGCCACCACGCCCATCGTGTTGATGGGCTATGCCAATCCGATCGAGTGCTATGACCTGCATCATGGTGCAGGCAGCTTTGTTCGAGATGCGAAGGCCGTTGGGGTGGATGGCGTGTTGGTGGTCGATTACCCGCCCGAGGAATGCCAGGAATTCGCGGTCCGCATGAAGGCCGCCGATCTGGCCCCCATTTTCCTGTTGGCCCCTACGTCGACCGAAAAACGCATGGCCGAGGTCGGTAAGATCGCGGCCGGTTATGTGTACTACGTCTCGCTCAAGGGCGTGACGGGTGCTGGGCACCTGGACACGGCTGCTGTGGCTGATATGGTGCCGCGCATCAAAGCCCATGTGAACACCCCGGTGGGTGTCGGCTTTGGCATTCGTGATGCCGAAACGGCCAAGGCGGTGGCCGCCGTTTCAGACGCCGTGGTGATTGGTTCTCGCATTGTGCAGTTGCTGGAAACCCAGACACAGGATACTGTCGTGGCTGCGGCCCGTGGTTTCATCGCCGAGATTCGTGCTGCACTGGATACATTGAAAGGAGCCTGACGATGAGTTGGCTTGAAAAACTCCTGCCTCCCAAGATTCAGCCGACCGATCCGGCTGAGCGCCGCTCGGTGCCGGAGGGGTTGTGGGTGAAGTGCCCCTCGTGCGAAACGGTTCTGTACAAGAACGATCTGGAAGCCAATCTGAACGTGTGCCCCAAGTGTGCGCACCACCATCGTATTGGTGCCCGAGCACGACTCGATGCGTTCCTGGATGCCGAAGGTCGCTTTGAAATCGGTCAGGAAGTGCTGCCGGTTGATGCCCTGAAGTTCAAGGACAACAAGAAGTACACCGACCGTCTCAAGCTGGGCATGGAAGCCACGGGCGAAACCGATGCCTTGGTGGTCTTGGGGGGCTCGGTGCACAGTGTGCCTGTCGTGGCCGCATGCTTCGAATTCGATTTCATGGGCGGTTCCATGGGCTCGGTTGTGGGCGAACGCTTCGTGCGTGGCGTCGAGGCGGCCGTCGATCAGAAAATGCCGTTCGTGTCTTTCACTGCCACGGGTGGCGCCCGCATGCAGGAAGGCCTGATGAGCCTGATGCAGATGGCCAAGACCAATGCCGCCTTGACTCGCCTTGCGCGAGCCAAACTGCCCTACATCAGCGTGTTGTCTGACCCCACCATGGGCGGTGTGTCGGCCTCTTTTGCTTTCGTGGGCGATGTGGTGATCGCAGAACCCCGCGCGCTGATCGGTTTTGCCGGCCCCCGCGTGATCGAAAACACCGTTCGTGAGAAACTGCCAGAAGGCTTCCAACGTGCCGAGTTCCTCTTGCAAAAGGGGGCCATCGACATGATCGTGGATCGCCGTGAGTTGCGCATGACCATTGCGCGGCAGTTGGCCATCATGTTGCGCCAACCGGCTGACGCCGTGGCTGCCTGAATCACCTGATTCGGCCGTGAAGCGGGCTGCTTAGAGGCAGCCCGTTTTGTTTCGTTTTGAACCTTCTGTCCATGTCTTCCTCACCCCTTTCTGATCGTTCCTCTTTGGCTGACTGGCTGACCCATTGCGAGCAGTTGCACCCGGTTGGCATTGACCTGGGGCTGGATCGTGTGTCGCAGGTTTGGCTGCGCATGGGTGTGGTTCTGGGTACCCCCTTGGGGCAAGAGCCTGTCGATGGCGCCCCAGTTGTGTTCACCGTGGCTGGCACCAATGGCAAAGGTTCTACCTGTGCCATGCTGGAGTCCATCCTGTTGCAGTCTGGATTCAGGGTTGGGGTGTATGGCTCGCCGCACTTGGTGCATTTCGAAGAGCGCTGCCGCCTCATGGGCGTGCCTTGCAAGGCGGAAAACCTGGTGCCTCACTTCGCCAAGGTCGAGCAAGCACGTGGGCAGACGGGCCTCACCTATTTCGAGTTCACCACCCTGGCCATTCTGAGTTTGCTGGCTGACTCAGGGCTTGATGCGGTCATTCTGGAAGTGGGCCTGGGTGGCCGCCTGGATGCCGTCAACATCATTGACACCGACTGCGCCATTGTTACCAGCATCGATCTGGATCACATGGACTACCTGGGGCCTGATCGCGAATCGATCGGCCGGGAGAAGGCGGGCATCATGCGGACAGGGCGTGCCGCGGTGGTGTCCGACCCCCAACCGCCCGCCACCATTGCGGCACATGCCGAGGCCATTGGTGCCGACCTGTGGCTATTCGGGCGAGATCACAACTACGCTGGTGACCGCCAGCAATGGTCGTGGGGAGGGCGTTCCAAGCGCTTCAATGGCATGGCCTACCCGTCTTTGCGCGGGGCCAATCAGTTGTTGAACGCCTCGGGAGTGTTGGCCGCCTTGGAAGCCATGCGCTACCGCTTGCCTGTGGCCGCCCAGGCGGTTCGTACCGGTCTGGCCACGGTGGAGTTGCCGGGGCGCTTCCAGATCATTCCGGGGCAGCCCACTTTGATTCTGGATGTGGCGCACAACCCCCATGCAGCAGCCACTTTGGCGGTCAACCTCGACCAGATGGGCTATTTCCCACGTACTTTTGCGGTCTGGGGTGCCATGGCCGACAAGGACGCTTCGGGCATGGCGGGCAAGCTTTTGCCTCTGGTCGATGCTTGGTATTGCTGTGATCTGCCCACGCCACGTGCCGCCTCCGCTGCTCAGTTGGCTGAAGCCATTCAGCAAGTTCGAACCTCTGGCGCCAGTCTGACGGCGCCTGCTGCAGCGACCTTTACGCATCCTGACCCCATGTCCGCGCTCAAGGCGGCGCTGGCCGCAGCCAACCCGGAAGATAGAATTGTGGTCTTTGGGTCGTTTTTCACAGTGGGTGGGGTGCTGCATGAGGGCTTGCCCAAGCTCAACGCGCCTCATTTGAAGTAATCCACCTTCCAAGCCTGCAATCCGAGCATGCCTTTGCCATCCTTTCTTCAGCGCTTTTTCCAGGGTGCATCGAGTCGACGACCTGGGGCCGAACCTGTGTCTGTTTCGGCGGCAGACGTCGAAGCTGTGCGGGTGCGGGCGCGCCGTCGCCTGATTGGCATGGCTGTGCTGGTGGGGGCAGGGGTCATCGGCTTCCCGTGGTTGTTTGAAACCAAGCCGCGCCCCATGGCCATGGACATTGAAGTGGTCCAGCGTGCTGCATCTGCTGCGGTGGTGGCCACCACGGTACCCAAACCGGGCGTTCAGGCACAGGTCAAGTCGGTGCAGCAAGCCCGATCTGACGAGCAAGAAGAAGTGCTGGACGACAAGCCTGTGGCCAAACCTGTCGCGCAAGCTGCTGCGGCTTCCAAGGCGCCTGAGCCTCGTGTAGCGGAGGCCAAGAAGGTGGTTGAGTCGGGCAAGGATACGAAAGACGCCAAGGACGCTAAGCCTGCCGCCAAGGTCGCCGCGGCTGGAGACAAGCCCGCCAGCGCCGCAGCGGTTCGATACGTCATCCAGATTGGCGCCTTCTCGGATCAGCCTACAGCCCGTGAGGCCCGCATGAAGGCCGAGCGTGCTGGCCTCAAAACGTATACACAGGTCATCGGTGCCGATGCCAACCGCAAGATTCGTGTCCGTCTGGGGCCGTTTGAAGACAAGGCGGCCACCGATAAGGCGCTGGCTGCTTTGCGCAAAGCGGGGTTGACGGGTTCGGTGCTGACCTTGTGAGGGGCGTGAGCAAGGATGCCCGTGTCTGATGTTGGTGCCGATGCCTGGACCCTGATCGACCTGGTTGTGGGCTTGGGGTTGCTGGTGTCCATGCTGGTGGGCGCGTGGCGCGGCCTGGTGATGGAAGTGATGGCCCTGCTGGCCTGGCTGGTGGGCTACGTTCTGGCTCAGTGGTGGGGGGCAGATATGGCCCAGCATGTGCCGGTCGGGCAACCGGGAACGGCCATCAACCAAGCGGCAGGCATGTTGGTGGTGTTTGTCTTGACGTGGGTAGGCTGGGCCTTGGTGGCCTGGGCTGCCGGAAAAATGATACGTGCGTCGGCGCTCAGTGGGGCCGATCGCACGCTGGGGGCGGTATTTGGGCTGTTGCGCGGGGTGCTGGTGGCCCTGGTGGTCTGCACCCTGGTCAGCCTGACGCCCCTGGCTGAGTGGAATGTGTGGCAGTCGTCACGTTCTGTCGTCTGGCTGAACGTGTTGTTGAAGGGGATAACCCCCTTGTTGCCCGAGCAAGTGGTCAAATTCTTGCCCGAGCAATCCTGATCGGATTTTGAGCATTGTTTTGAAGAGGTGAACCATGTGCGGCATCGTCGGAGTGATTTCCAAGACGCCAGTCAACCAACTGATCTATGACGCGCTGTTGCTGCTGCAGCACCGTGGTCAAGATGCAGCCGGGATCGTCACGGCCGGCCCAGATGCGCATGGCCGCAAGTTCTTCATGCACAAGGCGCGTGGCATGGTGAAGGACGTCTTCCGCACCCGCAACATGCGCGCGCTGCCTGGCACTGTCGGCTTGGGGCAGGTTCGTTATCCCACCGCAGGCAACGCTTTCAACGAAGAAGAGGCCCAACCCTTCTATGTGAACGCGCCCTTTGGCCTGGTGCTGGTGCATAACGGCAACCTGACCAACGCCCACTCGCTGCGCAAGGAGCTGTTCGACATCGACCGTCGCCATCTCAACACCGACAGCGACACCGAAGTGCTGCTCAACGTGTTTGCTCACGAGCTGGAGTTGGCTGGGCGTACATTGCCTTTGACCCCTTCTGCGGTGTTCAAGGCTGTGCGTGCGGTCAACAAGCGCATCAAGGGCTCGTATGCGGTCATTTGCCTGATCGCCGGCTATGGCATGGTGGCGTTCCGCGACCCCTTCGGCATTCGCCCCTTGTGCTTGGGCGAGGTAGACCTGCCTGAAGGTCGCGAAGTCATGGTGGCCAGCGAATCGGTGGCCCTCGAAGGCACCAGCCATCGTTTCGTGCGCGACGTGCAGCCCGGCGAAGCCCTGTTCATTGACCTCGACGGCGTGGTGCATGCCGAACAGTGCGCAGACAACGCGGTGCTCAACCCGTGCATGTTTGAGTACGTGTATCTGGCTCGCCCCGACTCCGTCATCGACGGTGTGTCGGTGTACCAGGCTCGTCTGGAAATGGGTGAAACCCTGGCGCAGCGCGTCATTTCCAAGCTGCCCCCCAACGAAATCGACGTCGTCATTCCGATCCCCGAGTCGAGCCGTCCCTCTGCCATGCAATTGGCGCAGAAGCTGGGCAAGCCATATCGTGAAGGCTTCGTGAAGAACCGCTACGTGGGTCGAACCTTCATCATGCCGGGTCAGTCGGTCCGCAAGAAGAGCGTGCGCCAGAAGCTCAATGCCATCGGCCTGGAGTTCAAGGGGCGTAACGTGCTGTTGGTGGATGACTCCATCGTGCGTGGCACCACCTCCAAGGAAATCGTGCAAATGGCTCGTGAAGCCGGTGCCAACAAGGTGTACCTGGCCTCTGCGGCGCCGCCCGTGCGCTTCCCCAATGTCTACGGCATCGACATGCCCACCAACTCCGAATTGGTTGCGCATGGCCGTACCGAAGAAGAGGTGCGCCAGATCATCGGCTGTGATGCTCTGATCTACCAAGACGTGGACGCCATGAAGAAGGTAGTGGGCGAACTCAACCCGGCCATTGGTGGCTTCGAGGCGTCTTGTTTTGATGGCGTCTACATCACGGGTGATGTGACTGCGGCTGACTTTGCTGCCATCGAAACCCAGCGGCGTTCGCAAAAGGGTGAAGACGAAGCGGGCGGTTCGCGTCTGGCCTTGCAGAACTCGGCCGAGTGATGCGTGTTCTTTCCGGAGCGTACTGATGGCCTCGTCTGATTCCAAAAAGCGCTTGCCTCGCAAGGACTTTCCTGAAGGCGTGCACATCGAAACGCTGGCCGTTCGTGAGGGCTTGCCTGCCACACCCTGGGGTGAAAACTCCGAGGCGCTGTTTCTGACCAGCAGCTTCAACCACCCTGATGCGGCCACCGCCGCGGCACGCTTTGCCAACGAGGAAGAGGCGTTCGTTTACACACGCTTCACCAACCCCACCACGATGATGTTCGAGCGCCGTCTGGCGGCGCTTGAAGGCACCGAAGCGGCCATTGCCACATCCAGTGGCATGAGCGCCATTTTGTTGCTCGTCATGGGCTTGCTGAAGGCGGGCGATCACATCGTGTGCTCGCAAAGTGTGTTTGGCTCCACCATCACCTTGCTGGCCACCCAGTTTGGCAAGTTTGGCGTCGAGACCACGTTCGTATCGCAAACCAATGTGCAGCAATGGCGCGATGCCATTCGGCCCAACACCAAGCTGCTGTTTGCCGAAACGCCCAGCAACCCGCTGACCGAGGTGTGCGACATCGCAGCCTTGGCCGAAATCGCGCATGCCCATGGCGCCTTGCTGGCCGTGGACAACTGCTTTTGCACCCCCGCCTTGCAAAAGCCGGTGGACATGGGGGCGGACCTCATCGTGCATTCCGGAACCAAGTACCTCGACGGGCAAGGACGCGTGCTGGCTGGCGCCATTTGTGGGCCCGATGCCATCATCAATGGCCCGCTCATGACCACCCTGCGTGGCGCTGGCATGACCCTGGCGCCCTTCAACGCCTGGGTGGTGCTCAAGGGCCTGGAAACGCTGTCGATCCGCATGGCCGCGCAAAGTGACAACGCGCTCAAACTGGCGCAATGGCTGGAAGCGCAACCGGGCGTCGATAAGGTGTATTACCCGGGGCTGCCCAGCCACCCTCAGCATGTTCTGGCCATGAAGCAGCAAAACGGCAGTGGCGGCGCGGTGGTGTCTTTCACCGTCAAGCCCGCTGCCGGCGAGGTGACCGTGAAGGGCCCCGCTACCTTGAGTGAAGACGCCTTGCGCTTACGCCAGGCTGCCTTCCATGTGATCGACCAGACTCGTTTGTGCTCGATCACGTCCAATCTGGGCGACACCAAAACCCTCATCACCCATCCCTCCAGCACCTCGCACGGCCGCCTGACCGAAGATCAGCGACTCGCTGCTGGCGTGACCCAGGCCATGATCCGCGTGGCCGTGGGCCTGGAACACATTGACGACCTCACCGCTGACCTGGCGCGTGGCCTCGATTCTCTGAACGTATGACACAAGTTCGCACCCGCTTTGCCCCTTCTCCCACGGGCTTCATTCACCTGGGCAACATTCGCTCGGCCCTGTACCCCTGGGCCTTTGCCCGCGCCAACCAAGGCGTGTTCATTCTGCGCATTGAAGACACCGATGAGGAACGATCTTCTCAAGAGGCGGTGGACGTCATCTTGGAAGGGATGTCCTGGCTGGGCCTGAACCACGATGAAGGCCCTT
>CAYVOP010000085.1:0-14266 GCA_964453105.1 uncultured Aquabacterium sp.
CGCAAGAAGATCGCCATCTTCAACAACTCGTACCACGGCATTTTTGACGAAGTGATCGTGCGCGGCACCAAGCAGTTGCGCTCGCTGTCGGCCGCGCCGGGCATTTTGGCCAACGCGGTGGAAAACATCATCGTGCTGGATTGGGCCAGCGACGAATCGTTGAAGTACCTGCGTGAACACGGCCATGAACTGGCCGCGATCATGACCGAGCCCATCCAGAACAAATACCCCAACATTCAGCCCCGCGAGTTTGTGCGCGGGCTGCGTGAGATCGCCGACGCCAGCGGCTGCGCCCTGATCTTCGACGAAGTGGTCACCGGTTTCCGTGTGGCGCGCGGTGGGGCACAAGAGTTTTACGGCGTGCGCTCCGACATTTCCACCTATGGCAAGGTCATCGGGGGCGGCTTGCCCTTTGCCGCCATTGCGGGCAACAGCCATTGGCTCGACGCCTTGGACGGCGGCCATTGGCAATATGGCGACGACTCTTACCCTGAAGCAGGCGTCACCTACTTTGCGGGTACCTTCGTGCGCCACCCCTTGGCGCTGGCCTCTGCGAAGGCCGCTCTGCAATACATCCACGATGGTGGCCCCGCTTTCTATCAAACGCTGAATGACCGCACCCAGCGCATGATCGATCGGCTCAATGCCGCCTTTGCCGAACGCCATGCACCGGTGAAAGCCGTGCACTGCGCCACCCTGTGGCGCTTGGCGTGGGACGACAACCAGCGCGACATCAGCCTGTTCTACTACCTGGCTCGCTTCAAGGGCCTGCACCTGTACGAGCAATTCGGCCACTTCGTGACCGACGCGATGGACGACACCATCACCACCCGCATCGCCGATGTCTTCATCGAATGTCTGGATGAGCTGATGGCCTTGGGCTTCATCACCCCACGCGATGGCGGCTCGCCCCCAGGCGGAGGCCTGCCGACTCCACAGGCTCAAACCCCGTCAAACACATCGGGCCAAGCCCCCAACGCCCTGACCCAAGCCCCACTGACGCCCGGCCAGACCGAGCGTTGGCTGGCCGCCGCGTTTGACGATGGCGCGCGCCTGGCACTGAACGAGTCTTTCTGCGTGAGTCTGTCCGGCTCGGTGAACGTGCCGGCACTCACCCAGGCCATGCAAGACGTGCTGGGTCGCCACGAAGCGTTCCGCGTGTCGTTCGATCTGGATGAACCCCGACAAATCCTGAACCCGCCCGCGCCCATTGCTGTGGCCGAAATCGACCTTCGCAGCCAGTCTGACGCGACCGTTGCACTGGATACCTTCTGCAGCGAAGCCAGCTTGCGCACCTTCCCGCTGGACCACGCTCCTCTGGCCGCGGCCAGCCTGCTGCACCTGGCCGACGGCCGCAAGGTGGTTCATGTGGTGGCCAGCCACTTGATCTTCGATGGCTGGGCTTCCAGCGTGTTCAACGCCGAACTCGCTGTGGCTTACCAGGCTCGCGTGGCGGGCAAGGTACCTGAGTTCAAACCGGCCGAATCGCCTTTGACCTTTGGTCTGCAGGAGCAAGCCCGGATGGTGAGTGCCGACGGGAAGGAATCGCTGCAGTACTGGCAATCCGTGCTGAGCAACCCACCGGCCTTGCTGTCACTGGGCGACCGCACCCCACCCCAGCCACGACGCTACGCGGCCGATACCCTTCGCGCCCGAGTCAATCAGGTCGCATCCTTGCGAGACAGCGCCCGTCAACGAGGCGCCACGCTGTTCCAATGGCTGCTGACCGCCGTGAGCGCTGTGCTCCACAAGGCCAGCCAGCAAGACGAGTTCGTGGTGAGCATTCCCTACGCGGGCCAAAGCCTGCAACGCCATGGCCCCCTGATGGCTGATGGCGTGCTCGACCTGCCCCTGCGCTTGAGCTGCCAGGACCAGGACACTGGCGTGGCCTTGCTGGCCCGCGTGCGCAACCAACTGATGGACGCGCTGGAATACCCCTTGGCCACGCAAGGCACGGTCGCCAGAGCTTTGGGCTTGCCCAGCTCTGGCGACCGCGCCCCCTTCACTGGCGTGTTCTTCAACCTGAACCCCAAGGTGGATCTGTCTGGCTTCGCTCCCCTGACGGCGGCCATGCACGAAGGGCGCAAACGCGGCACCCTCAACGAGCTGTTCTTCAATTTTTACGAAGAAGCCGATGGCCTGACCTTCGACCTGCACTACAGCACGGAGTACTTCAGCCCACAGCGCGCTCAAAGCCTGGTCGATGCGCTGCTGGCGGTGTGCAATCAGTGGAGCCAGAACCTCGAACAGCAGGTCGTGCAACTGCCTTTGACGCAGCCGCACGCCACCCCACAGGCGCCGGCGTCTGGATTGAGTGAACTGGAATCCGCCCTGTTGAGCTGGAACCAGACCGACGCTCCGTTTGACCCCCATGCGCGTGTGGAGCAATGGATTGCGCGCCAGACCCTGGCCACACCCGACTCGATTGCCGTGCAAGCCCGAGGCATGCGCCTGAGCTATCGCGAACTCGGCCACCGCATCCACCAATTTGCCAACCTGCTGATGGCGCGCGGTGTGGGTGAAGGCGACCGCATTGGCGTGTGCCTGAGCCGGGGCCCCGACATGATCCCCGCGCTGATGGGCATCTTGCAAACCGGTGCGGCCTACGTGCCACTTGACCCAGGTTTCCCGAAGGACCGCCTGCAATACATGGCCGAAGACGCGGGCGTGAAGTGGGTCATCACCGAAGCCGCGAACGCCGAGCGCTCGGGCGTGCCCCGTGCGCAGCAGATTCGGGTAGACGACGATGCCCAACTGATTCAGCAGGCCCCCACCAGCGAGCCTCAGCCCCTGCGCCCCTACAGCGCCGACGCCACAGCCTACGTCATCTACACCTCCGGCTCGACCGGCAAACCCAAAGGCGTGGTGCTGCCCCAGGCCGCCGTGTGCAACTTCCTGGCCAGCATGAAGCGCCAGCCCGGCATCACTGATCACGACCGCTTGCTGGCCGTGACCACCTTGTCGTTTGACATTGCCGTTCTGGAGTTGATGCTGCCGCTGATCAGTGGCGCAAGCGTGGTGCTGGCCCAGCGTGAAGACGCTATGGACGGCGAAGCCTTGTCGAAGATGATCGCCAATGACGGCATCACCTTCATGCAGGCGACGCCCACCACCTGGCACCTGCTGCTGGAAGCCGGCTGGCGTGCCCCCCAAGGCTTCAAAGCGCTGTGCGGTGGTGAGCCCCTGCCCCCCTCCCTGGCCGAACAACTGCTGGCCCAAGGCGTGGAACTGTGGAACATGTATGGCCCCACGGAAACCACCGTTTGGTCGACAGTGTGTCGCGTTGCCGATGCCAAGCAAAAGATCACGATTGGTCTGCCCATCGACAACACCCAGGTCTGGATTCTCGACGAGCAGATGCGCCCCTGCCCCATCGGGGCCGAAGGTGAAATCTGCATTGGCGGCAAGGGCGTGGCCACAGGCTATTTCAAGCGCCCCGAGCTCACCGCCGACCGCTTCGTGCGCGACCCATTCAGCACCGAAGCCGGCGCCCGCCTGTACCGTACAGGCGACCTGGGTCGCTGGCGCGCTGAAGGCACGCTGGAGCACCTGGGCCGCTTGGACTTCCAAGTCAAGATTCGTGGCTACCGCATTGAACTGGGCGAAATCGAAGCGCGCCTGGCCGCGCAAGCCGGCGTGGCACGCAGCGTGGTCGTGGCCCGTGAGGCCAGTCCAGGCGACATGCAACTCGTGGGCTACGTGACGCCCCAGCCCGGTGCCGCTGTTGACACCGCCGCCTTGCGGCAAGCCCTGCGCGCCGATTTGCCCGACTACATGGTGCCCCAGCACATCTTGCTGCTGGCCTCCCTGCCTTTGCTGCCCAATGGCAAGATCGATCGCAAAGCGCTGCCTGCACCGGCTGCCATGGCACAGGCACCCCACGCGGGGCATGTGCAAGCCAGTTCGAGCACCGCATTGGCAAGTGCCCATGCAGCCACACCTTCTGCTCCAGCCGATCCAAACCTCCAACGCGCCATTGCCCATGTCATGGCCGAGGTGTTGGGCCTGGCGCAAATGGGTGCCAACGACCATTTCTTCGAATTGGGGGGCCATTCCCTGCTGGCGGCCAAGCTGGCCAGCCGACTGATCGAAGTCGTGGGTTTCCGCCCTGCCTTGCGCGCCATTTTCGAGGCGCCCACCCCGGCAGCCCTGGCCCAAGCGCTGGGCCACAAACCGGCCTCTGATGCCCAGCCCAGCACGGCCGTCATTCCAATTCGGGCCGATCAAACCAGCGCACCTTTGTCACAGATGCAGCTGCGCCTGTGGTTCCTGGAAACCCTGTCGCCCGGCACCGTGGCCCACAACACCCCATCGGGCCACTTGCTGCATGGCCCGCTGGACGTGGCCGCCTTCGAGCGCGCCATGCAATTGCTGATCGAGCGCCAAAGCGTGCTGCGCACGGTGATCGAACGCACCCCGGAAGGCGCGCGCCAGCGCATCATGCCTAGCCTGGCCTTCCAGTTGCCCTTCACCGATCTGAGCGAGCTGCCCGCCCCTGAACAGCAGGCCGCGCTGCAAACTGCGGTCAAGAAGCTGGTCGACACGCCCTACGCGCTGGAACGTGGCCCTTTGTTCAGCGCCCAACTGTGGCGACTGTCGGCCACCGAACACGCCTTTTTCTTTCAGACCCACCACCTGATCTGGGACGGCTGGTCGTTCGACCTTTTCTACCAAGACATCTCTGAGCTGTATGAAGCCTGTCGCACGGGTCGCGCACCTCAGTTGCCAGCCATCTCGGTTAGCTATGGCGACTTTGCCGCTTGGCACCAAGAATGGCTCAGCGGCCCCGAGCTGACTCGCCAGACCGACTACTGGCGCAACAAGCTCAGCCCCCTGCCCGACCCCATCGAATTGCCGCTGGATCGCCCGCGCCCCGCCATCATGTCGGGTCGCGGCGATTGCATCCAGTTCAATCTGGGCAGCCAGGTCACGCGCGCGTTGCGTGCCCAGGCCCAACGCAGTGGCCGCACGCTGTATGTGACCCTGCTGTCAGCCTACACCCTGGCCCTGCACCAGATCAGCCAACAGCGTGACTTCGTGGTCGGCACCCCTGTGCGAGGCCGCGAACAGCCAGGTCTGGAGCCCTTGATGGGCTTCTTCGTGAACATGCTGCCCATGCGCATGCAGATCGACCCCGAGCAGCGCATGGGCTCGTGGCTCGATCAGGTGCACCACATGGTGGTGGAGTCGTTCTCGTACCCCGAAGTGCCCTTCGAACATCTGGTGCGTGAGCTGAACGTGCCCCGCGACAGCAGCTACTCGCCGATCTACCAGGTGTCGTTCTCCTATCAAGATGCCCGTGATCGTCAGACCCACTGGGGCAATGTGGAACACGACCGAATGGCCACCCCCATCCTGGGGTCAGCCCAAGACATTGGCTTGTGGTGTGTAGAAACGGCCGATGAGATCGAATTCGTATTCACCTACAACACCGATGTGCTGGATGCCAGCACCATTGGCCGCCTGGGTGCCCGCATCGAAGCCTTGCTGCACCAACTGGAAATCGAACCCGATGCACCGCTGCACCGGTATGCCGTGCTGCCCGACAGCGAACGCCAGTTGATTGAGCGCTGGAACCAGACCCTGCAAACCTTTGACCGCCACGCCTGCGCGCACCACCTGATCGAAGCGCAAGTTCAACGCAGCCCTGATGCACCGGCCGTGCTGCACCCCGGTTGGGGTCAGCTGAGCTACCGCGACCTCAATGGCCGCGCCAACCGTCTGGCTCGCGTGCTGCGCCAACGCGGCATTGGCCGGGGTAGCCTGGTGGGCCTGTGCGTGGAGCGCGGCGTGGACATGCTCACCGCTCAGCTGGCTGTGCTGAAGTCTGGCGCGGCCTATGTGCCGCTCGACCCGTCCTACCCCACCGAGCGCCTGGTGTACATGAGCACCGACGCCGAACTGGCCTTGCTGATTTCCGAGCAAAGCCTGCTGGATGTGATGCCCTGGCCACGCGACCACCAACTGCTGCTCGACACCGATGCCTCAGAGATTGCAGCGCAAAGTGATGCCCCGCTTCCGTCACGCAGCGAGCAGGAGGCCCGGCCCGAAGACACGGCCTATGTGATCTATACCTCAGGCTCCACGGGCCAACCCAAGGGCGTGATGGTGCCGCACCGTGCCGTGGTCAATTTCCTGACCAGCATGGCGCGTGAACCCGGTCTGACCGCACAAGACCACCTGCTGGCCGTGACCACGCTGAGCTTCGACATTGCGGTGCTGGAATTGCTGTTGCCGCTGACGGTGGGCGCCAAGGTGGTACTGGCCACCCGCGACCAGGCCCTGGATGGCCGTGCGCTGCAAGCCCTGATCGACAGCGCCGACATCACCGTCATGCAAGCCACTCCAGCCACCTGGCACATGTTGATCGAAGCCGGCTGGGCTGGCCACCGAGGTTTCAAGGCCCTGGTCGGCGGCGAAAGCCTGACCCCTGGTCTGGCGCGCCAACTGCTGTCACGCTGCAGCGAGTTGTGGAACATGTATGGCCCCACCGAAACCACGGTGTGGTCCACCTGCGCCCGAGTGGACAGCGCCGATGCGCTCATCACCATTGGCCGCCCCATTGCCAACACCCAAATTCAGGTGCTCGATTCGCACGGACAACGATGCCCCATTGGCGTGCCTGGCGAAATCTACATTGGTGGCGACGGCGTGACCCTGGGCTACCTGAAGCGCCCCGAGCTGAGCGCTGAGCGCTTCCTGCCTGACCCCTTCCGCAGTGAACCCGGCGCAAGCCTGTACCGGACCGGCGACCGCGGACGCTGGCGCCCTGACGGCACCATCGAGCACCTGGGCCGGCTTGACTTCCAGGTCAAGGTGCGGGGCCATCGCATTGAGCTGGGTGAAATCGAAACCGCGCTGGCGCATTTCCCAGGTGTGGTCCGCAATGTGGTGATCGTGCGCGAAGACCGCCCGGGCGATGCACGCCTGGTTGCCTACATCGTGCCCACCGACACCATATCCAGTGCTCAAGCCCTGCGCGAACACCTGCGCGCCAGCTTGCCTGACTACATGGTGCCGCAGCATTTTGTTCAACTAAAAGCCATACCTGTCTTACCCAACGGCAAAACCGATCGCTCGAAATTGCCTGCGCCAGATGCAGCGCTAAACGAGGCAACACACCCAACTCGCACAACACACCCGCCCACACCTACCGAAAACACGCTGGCCGACATCTGGCGTGAACTGCTGGGGTGCGCAGACATCAACCGTGACGCGACCTTCCTCGATCAAGGTGGTCATTCTTTGCTGCTGATGCGCATGCTGGGACGTATCGAAACTGTATTCAAGGTGCGCATCTCCATGCGGGAGGTGTTCAACACTGGAACGCTGGTTCAGGTTGCCAAGCTGATCGATGACAAGGGACAGGGGGCGACACAGCAACATCACAGAATTGCCGCTCGCCATCAGCCCATTGCGCCGCTGACAGCGATGCAACAACGCTTGCTATTCATCGAGCAACTTCAACCTGGCGCAACCACGTATCACATTCCCAGTGCGTATCGATTGCAAGGGCCATTGAATGCCTCGGTATTCGATGCCGCTGTGAAGGCCTTGTTTGTTCGCCATCCAGCGCTGCGCACACAGATCGAATTCGGTGCTGACGGAAAACCGATGCAGCGAGTGTGCGACTCTGTTGCCGCTTCCGTCATTCCAGCAGAGGACCTGAGTCACCTGCCCTCTGACCAACGCGAAATCCGTCTGAAGGAGCGCCTACGTGACCTGACCTGTGACGCACTGGATTACAGCGCCGCGCCGCTTGCGCGAATGCGCCTATTCCGACTCGGCACCGATGAGCATGTCTTTTTCTTGATGGTGCACCATCTGATTGCCGATGGCCGATCTATCCAGATCGCATGGCGTGATCTATCCGAGTTGTATCGGGCACAGTTGCTGGGGGCAGAACCCAAACTACCCGCGCTGGGTGTCACTTACGGCGACTTTGCTGCCTGGCATCAGCACCCCAATCGCCACGCGGAGACACAACGCCAGGTCAACTACTGGCATGAAGTGCTGTCTCCCGTACCCGAACCGCTTGCTTTGCCAAACGACTATCCTCGCCCGAAGCAGCCTTCCGGCAAAGCCAAGCACATCGAACTACACGTTCCCCCAGCGACCAGCCAGGCTCTTGGGCAACTGGTGACGGCTGATAAGGCCACCCTGTTCATGGGGGCCCTGAGCGCCTATGCGCTCTTCTTGGCCAGACACACAGGGCAAAACGAATTCGTCATCGCCATTCCAATTCTGGGCCGTGATGACGCTGACATCGAAAACGTCTTCGGGTTTTTCTCAAATGTGCTGCCGATTCGGCTGAAGATTGACTCGGGGTCAACTTATCGCCAGATTCTTGCCCATGTGCGTGAGTCGGTCGTGCGAGCATTCGAATACCCAGATGCCCCTCTTGAAGAGGTCATTCGGACACTGCGGATCGAGCGAGACGAAAGTCGTTCGCCCATTTATCAGACCCTGTTTGGGTTCCAGGATGTGCAGAATGACGATGACGTCTTTGCCAATTTGAAGAAGCAATCGGTCGCGACTCCGGTGGCAGGCATCGCAGAAGACCTCACATGCTGGATGTGGCAGGACAGAAACGGACTCAAGGCCTATCTGACCTACGCAACCGACCTATTCGGTGCAGAAACCGCCTCCCTGTTCGCGCAGCGCTATCTGAATTTGCTCGATCAAGTTGCGCGTTCTCCTGATGCCAATGCTTTTGAGCTGCCAATGCGAAGCCCCGCAGAGCAATTGCAACTCGACAGCTGGAACGCCACAGACACAACCGACTCGGGGTTCAGCACCATCAACCCCTTGCTTGCTCGATGTGCTCTACAGAATCCGAGCAAAACCGCCGTCATTCAAGCCGATGGCACTCATTTGACATACGCTCATCTGGATGCCAGAAGCAACCAGCTGGCTCATGCGCTGAGGGAAAGAGGCGTCGGGCGTGGCCACCTCATCGGATTGTGCCTGGAGCGAAGCCTCGACTTGATCGTGGCTCAGCATGCCATTCTCAAAGCGGGAGCCGCCTATGTTCCGCTCGACCCGGCCTACCCCGTTGATCGCCTGACCTACATGGCTCAGGATGCCGATCTATCCTTGCTGATCGCTCAAACCAGCACCGTTGCCAAAATCAATTGGCCACACGATGCCACTTTATTGCTTGATGGCAGTACCTGGCAGAACCGCCCATCGACTGCATTGCGGCCAAGTCAGCTTGATGCTCTTGCGAGTGACCCAGCCTACGTCATTTACACATCCGGCTCAACCGGCAAGCCCAAGGGCGTGGTGGTGCCTCATGGGGCTGTGGTCAACTTCCTGAACAGCATGGCAACCACACCGGGCATGGCAAGTGAGGACCGCATTCTGGCCATCACAACCTTGTCGTTCGACATCGCTGTGCTTGAATTGATCCTGCCACTGACGGTCGGCGCCTGCATTGTGATGGCCTCACAAGATCAAGTGCTCAGCGGACAGGAACTCAATGGACTGCTGAACACCCAGGGCTGCACGATGATGCAAGCCACCCCAAGCACCTGGCGCATGCTCATCGATGCTGGCTGGAAGGGCTCCCCGACCTTCAAAGCCCTGATCGGAGGCGAGGCGTTAACCCCTGACCTGTCTGCTGCGTTGCAAGCGCGCACAGGCGCTCTGTGGAACATGTATGGCCCCACCGAAACCACGGTCTGGTCTAGCTGTTGGCTGGCCACAGGGACGAATCGAACCATCTCCATTGGTCGCCCGATTGCAAACACCCAGGTTCACGTACTTGATGACAAGATGACCCCCTGCCCGATTGGTGTTCCCGGCGAGATCTGGATCGGAGGCCATGGCGTCACCACAGGCTACCTGAAGCGCCCCGAACTCACAGCCGAGCGATTCCTGCCAGACCCCTTCCGCAAGGAGCCCGGCGCTCGTCTGTACCGCACCGGTGACCGCGGTCGTTGGTGCCCGAACGGCACCATCGAACACCTGGGACGCCTTGACTTCCAGGTCAAGGTGCGGGGCTACCGCATTGAGCTGGGGGAAATCGAATCTGCATTAGCGCAATCGGCCGAGATTGCACGCAACGTCGTCATCGTGCGAGAAGATGAGCCCGGTGATCAGCGTCTGGTGGCATACATCGTCCCCACAAGGGATGGTCTGGGCAAACATTCATTCAGAGATTTCCTGAAGGAACGCCTGCCTGACTACATGGTGCCGCAGCACTTCGTGATGATCGAATCTGTCCCGCTTTTGCCCAATGGCAAAGTCAACCGACAGGCTCTGCCGGCACCAACGCCTGCGGTCCCCCCCGCCGTTGCCCATCATTTGAGATTGCCACAGACCTCAGCGGAAAAAGCGATCGCTTCTGTATGGGCCGATCTATTGAAAGTGCCCTCCATCCATACCTCTGACAATTTCTTTGACTTGGGGGGGCACTCGCTTCTGGCGATGCGAGCCGTAGCCGAAATCAACAAGCGACTCGGAACACAACTTACTGTGCGACAGCTGATATTTTCAACACTTGAGCAGCTTGCCTTGACCCACACGAGCGGCACACAGCAAGCCACGATCGAGAATGGCTCATCTGGAAAAGGCTGGATTCGAAAATTCGTAGACAAACTGCTGCCGTGACAAATTGATGAAGTCATTTCGCTTTGGCCATGATGATCTGTCTCTGTATGGAAGCTTTCATGCAGCACAGCAGAGCAATCTCCCCATACAACCGGCCGTTCTGCTATGCAATCCACTCGGACAAGAATCTGTCCGCTTGCATCGTTTCTACAGAGTACTGGCGGAACGTCTTTCTCGCTTAGGTATTGCAGTCTTGCGATTCGACTATTACGCGACGGGGGAATCTGCTGGAGAGGAAGTCGAGGGGAGACTGGCTCGGTGGTGCGACGACGTTTTGGAGGCGCACCGTGAACTCATACGTCTAAGCGGTGCAAAGAAAATTTCTTGGATCGGCGCTCGCCTAGGCGGTTCGATCGCACTCCAGGCCGCTACCCGCCTGTCTGGCTCGCTGGATCGACTCATCCTATGGGAACCAGTTCTGGACGGTCCGGCCTATCTGGCCGAGCTTGCTCAAGACCATGCGCGCGCCGTGGCCCGCCCGGGCTTGTCATTGCATCCACAAGCATCGGCTCGACCTGATGGCGAAGCCTTGGGCTTTGCCATGAGCCAGGGCCTGATCGACGACATCGCGCAGATCAACGCCCGCGTCCTGACGCGGGCCACGCCGGTACGCACGACCTGGGTAATCGGCCAACCCGACGACACCGATCTTGCCGCCACCGTGCAGGCCGCCCAAGCTACCCAGCCAACACTCAAGCACCAGGCATTGAGCGTGCCCTTTGCCTGGACCTCAGAAGAAGCCCTGAATACTTCGCTGGTACCGCCTGCGGCGTTGCAAGCGCTGAGCCAACTGATGGAGGACGCCCGCTCATGAGTGTCCACATTGAGCCCCAAACTGCAGCAATGCCCCACGTGGAATCGATCTGCACCTTCGGCAGCGACCACCGATTGGTCGGCACCCTGTGTCAACCGCAAACTAGCACGCACCAGCCAGTGGCCTTCATCATGCTCAATGCCGGGGTGGTACCCCGGATGGGGCCGCATCGCTTCAACGTCAAGCTGGCTCGCCATCTGGCCGAACGCGGTTTTGTCAGCCTGCGGTTCGACCTGTCTGGACAAGGTGACAGCCGCACTGCTTCCGGAGTGCATTCACAAGAAGAGCAAGTCATGGTGGACCTGCGCGAAGCCCTCGATGTGGTTTCGCATCAAACTGGCATTCGACGCTTTGTGATCGCAGGCATCTGCTCGGGAGCGGTCGCGGCCTATTACTTCGCCCAGCGTGATCCTCGCGTTGCAGGCACTTGGATGCTCGACGGCTATACCTTCCACACCTGGCAGTCGCATGTGCGTCGCTATGTGGGCAAGGTAGCCCGTACACTCCAGAGCCTGCTGTTGAACTGGCGAGCCACACTTGATCGTGTCCTTGAGACCATCAAACACAACAGCGCTACAGGGCAGGAAGTGGTCGACTACGGTTCGAACCGCCATCCCACGCAAGCCGAATACGTCGCGGCCATGCAGAAACTGGCCGATCGTGGGGCGCGCCACTTCATGATGTTCTCGGGCGATATCCACTGGTACTACAACTACTCGGGTCAGTTTCACGATGCCTTTGGCAGACACGCCTTCGCCCAAGGGGTGACGGTGGAGTACATGCCCACCATCGACCACACCCTGACCCGTTTGAACGCACAACAGCACGTCATCACCCGCATTGGAACCTGGGCATGCACATTCGCCAATCCACCGTCGCGCTGATCCTCACCGCCTTGGCCACCGCAGGCGGCTTTCTGGGTTTATGGACCTCGTCGCAATCATCGCCGCTGGCACCGAAAGCCGCTGCCACCGACACCCGTATTCCCCTGGCCATCTTGGGCGACTCGGACAGCCACTCGTACCACGATGAGCTGTCGTTCCCTCCTGGCGGGCCGGATCGAGGTGGTCCCTATCGGGCGCAGACCTGGCAATGGGGCGAGATCCTGTCGCAACTGCGAGGCGAGCAGATTGACCTGGGGCCCTGGGGCAGTTGGGGCACACGCCGCATCGTGGCTCGCGCCCAAGAAGCCATCGGTCTGGACGGGCGCTACCCCCGCAAGATGGATTTCCGCCATAACTTTGCCGTCTCAGGCGCCGTGTGCGACGACCTGATTCAGGGCCAGATGGTGCACCAGTTGCTGGCGCTGATGGACCAGGAGCCCGAGCGTTGGCGTAAGGGCGTGGTGGTGATCCGAATCGGTGTGAACGACGTGGGCACACGAACCGCCTTGACCACGTGGGCCCGCAATGGACAAGACCCGGCCCTGATGGCCAAGGTAGACAACTGTGTCAACCGCTACAAGCAGGCAGTGTCGATGATTCAGGCGCAGCACCCGCAGACCCGCATTGTGCTGGTCGGCCTGTTCGACAACAGCCATTGGGCTCCACTGACCAGTCAATGGCAGGACGCGGAATCGATGCGACAGATCGCCATGGGCCTGAAGGCCTTCAATGGCCCCTTGCGCCAACTGGCGGCCAGCCACCCCAAGCTGGCTTTCTTTGATGACCAGGCCTGGTTCCAGTCAAACTGGGGTGGCCGTACCGCCGATGGCAAACCTGCTTACAAGATCGTGTCCGTGGCGGGTCGTTGGCCCACGCCCAATACCCAAGGCGACAGCCCTGACCACGCCACCGTGGGCGACGGCCACGCCGGCACCATCTGGAACCTGAAGTGGAGCCAGGCTTTGGTTCAGCAGTTGAACCAAGCCTTCCAGCTGGGCATTGCCGACATCAGCGAACAGGACATGGCCCAGTTCCTGACGTCCAAAGGCATTCAGAGCCGCTGAGGCGAACCCGCCTCTTCAGCCCGGGCTCGTCAAACGCGCCCGCTCAGCCCTGCGCCAGTTTGTCGCGCAGCATCACCATGCCTGACTTGGCCACATCCAGCCAACGTCGATCGCCCACCGGATGGGGCTCGACTCCCAATCGAGCCATTCGGTTGCGAATGGCATGATTGAAACGGTAGGCCCGCCGCCACATCATGCTTTCTTCCGTGTTGAAGATGATGGACATGGAAATGGACACGTCATCGGGCCCGTTCTTGACATGGTGCCCCGCCAGGAAGGGAATGTGCAAGGCTTCGCCCGGTGAAAAATCCCAGGTGATGCCCAACTTGTCAATCTCAGGCGACCAGGGCAGCTTGGTGTTCTGGTAAGCCACATAGGCCTCGGCATTGGGCGCCGACACCACGCGCTGATCCCACTGCGGATGCACACACACCTGCTTGGTGCCGCGGAATTGCATCAGGAAGGTCGAGTAGCGATCGATGTGAAACGGGGTGATGCTGTTGGGTGAGGCAATGAAGAGATAGAGCTGCGGGTCAATCACATGGGGCTTCACACCCCGCTGGCGCAGCACACCGGCCACCTCGTCAATCAAAGCCCGATGCAGGTCGGCGAAGGCGCGGTGCTTTTCTGGCTGGCGCACCATGATGTAGGAATCACGGGTGCGGATCTGGTCGATCACTTCTTCAATCGAAGCATCCTGGGGGCGCTTTTTGAAGGTGCCTTCAAAGTCAGCGCCAGTCTCAAGCAACTGCTTGGAGTACATGACCTGAGACTGAGGCAAGGCGGGAATGACCTCAGACAGGCTAGCTGTTGAATCACGAGCAAAACTGAGCCACTGGGGGTGCGGCGTAAAACTTGGACTGGTTAAACGCAAATTCCAAGGCTTTGCC
>CAYVOP010000086.1:0-641 GCA_964453105.1 uncultured Aquabacterium sp.
TCCACTGGTTGTAGGTGTTGACCCAGTTCTCGGGCACGAACTTCACGTCGCCCGATTCCACGGCCTCGATGGCTTGCTCGGCAATCGACTTGCCCTGCGCGCCAGGCTTGGTCATGGCGACGAACCATTGGTCGGTCAGCATGGGCTCGATGATCTGGCCGGTGCGGGCGCAGCGCGGCACCATCAGCTTGTGCTTCTTGACTTCGACCAGCAGGCCTTCGGCTTCCAGTTGGGCCACCAGGGCCTTACGGGCCACGAAGCGGTCCAGACCACGGTAGGCCTCGGGGATCTCGGTCAAGTGCGACACCACCTTCGCTTCCAGCGTGAAGATGGTGATCATGGGCAGGTTGTGGCGTTGGCCGACCTGATAGTCGTTGGTGTCGTGGGCCGGGGTGACCTTCACGACGCCGGTGCCGAATTCCTTGTCGACGTGTTCGTCGGCAATCACGGGCACCAGGCGGCCGGTGATGGGCAGCTTGACCAGCTTGCCGATCAAGTGCTGGTAGCGCTCGTCTTCGGGGTGGACCATGACGGCGGTGTCGCCCAGCATGGTCTCGGGTCGGGTGGTGGCCACGACCAGGGTCTCATCGCTGCCCTCGATGGGGTAACGGATGTGCCACATCGAGCCGTCTTCTTCCTCG
>CAYVOP010000086.1:651-14098 GCA_964453105.1 uncultured Aquabacterium sp.
GGTCCCAGCTCACCAGGCGCTTGCCGCGGTAGATCAGGCCCTCTTCGTACAGGCGCACGAAGGTTTCGGACACGACCTTGGACAGCTTGTCGTCCATGGTGAAGTACTCGTGTTCCCACGAGACCGAGTCACCCATGCGGCGCATCTGTTGGGTGATGGTGGAGCCGGATTGCTCTTTCCATTCCCAGATCTTGGCCACGAAGTTCTTGCGGCCCAGGTCATGACGGGTCTGGCCCTTTTCCTGCAGCTGGCGCTCCACCACGATCTGGGTGGCGATGCCAGCGTGGTCGGTGCCCGGGATCCACAGCGTGTTGTGGCCTTTCATGCGGTGGTAGCGCGTCAACGAGTCCATGATGGTCTGGTTGAAGGCGTGGCCCATGTGCAGCGTGCCGGTCACGTTGGGTGGCGGCAGCTGGATGCAGAAAGAGGGCTTGGACTCGTCGAGCGTGGGCTTGTACAGGCCACGTTGCTCCCACTGGGGGCCGTATTTGGCTTCAATGGGGCCGGGTTCGAAAGATTTGGCGAGTTCGGTCATGGTGTGGCGTTCTGGCCGCGCCCTGTGCGCAGTCATTTCAGCGTGAACCCTCGATTTTAGAGGGCGTCGGCACTGTGGCAGACAGGAATCTGCACTTGTTCAAAGCCTGCGGTGGATCAAATTTTATGAATGTGGGGCTTGTAAGGGGGGCGCACCAAGCCTAGGATGAACTTAGTCAATTGACTTTTCAGGAGACGGAGACCATGTACGAACATTTGCTGGTGCCGGTGGATGGCAGCGAGTTGTCTGACCGCGCCATGACCCACAGCATTGGTCTGGCCAAAATGCTGGGTGCATCCATCACCGGGTTCATGGCCGAACCTCCGCTGCCGGTTCTGGTGGTGGATCAGGCTGCTGTGGCGTACGATGTGGAAACCTTCCGAGACCATGAAAAGCGTTGCGAGCAGCATGCACGAGCGGTGCTGGAGAAGTTTGCCCAACAGGCGACCCAGGCGGGTGTGACCTTCGATGGGCAGTTCATGATCACCGACAACATTCAGCAGTCGATTGTCGATGTGGCCCAAAGACAGAAGTGCGACCTGATTGTGATGGCCACCCATGGCCGCCACGGTCTGGATGCCCTGATTCACGGTTCCCTGACCAAGAGCGTGCTGGCGCACAGCCAGTTGCCCTTGCTGATTGTTCACTGACCCACGTTGAAAGGAAGAGACATGAGCGAGCTGACTTCTGCCCAAAAGGACAAGCTGATGGCCGATCTCCAGTTGGTGATGGCCGATGCCGAGGCATTGCTGTCTGCCACAGCCGACGACGCCTCCGCCGGTGTTTCGGAATTGCGGCATCGTGTGGCTGCCAGCCTGTCGCGCGCCAAAAACGGTTTGCTTGAAACCCAGGCAGCCGTGATTGACCGTGCCAAAGCGGCCGCCAAGGCCACCGATGGCTATGTGCATGAGAACCCCTGGAAATCAGTCGGCATAGCCGCCGGGGTGGGCTTGCTGCTGGGCATGCTCATTGGCCGTCGATGATCAATTTTTTCGCGCATGACTGACACGAGCGACAAGGCTGCATCGTCGTCGCCATCGGGACTGGCTGGCATGCAGGCCTCATTGAGGGCCTTGCTGGCCACCCTGATGGCCATTTTCCAGACTCGGTTGGCGCTGGCCGCAACCGAACTGGAAGAGGAGAAGCAGCGCCTCTTGGCCACCATGGCCTGGGGGGCGCTGGCCATCTTGCTGGGCATCTTTGCGCTGGCGTCTGCTGCCGTGCTGGTGGCTGTGGTGTTCTGGGATTCCCACCGCTTGTTGGTGCTGGGGTGCCTGACCTTGCTGTTCGCCGCGCTGTGTGGCGGGGCTGTCTGGCAGATGCGCAGGCTGTCCAGGGATTCGGAGGGCCTGCTGGCCGCCACCCTGGCCGAACTGGAAGCCGATCGAGAGGCCCTGATGCCCAGGAGCAAGGCATGAAGCCCTTGCTGCCCGAGGCCGACTTGCGTACCCGTAAGCTGCTGCTGCAGCAGCGTAGCGCCGTGCTGCGTGAGGTGTTGGCTGTTCAGCTGGAACGGACCTTGGCACCTGTGAATCAGGCTGCCAACAAGGCGCAAGAGGGTGGGCGCTGGTTGCGCCAGCATCCTCTGTTGGTTGGGGTGGCGGCTGCCGCCTTGTTGGTTTGGCGGCCGCAAGGTGCCGTGTCACTATTGAGCCGGGGCTGGGGGTTGTGGAAAACCTGGCAACGGGTGGCACCGTTGGTGTCGCGTTGGATGGCGCGGGCGGAGGATCGCCACACGTCGAGCGAAGCCCCCCCATCTGCGCCATCCGCCCCATCGTCTGATACGTCGCAACCGGCCAAGGGAAGCTAGCCCACTGAAGTACGAGGTGAATCATGGAGCTGACGTTTTATGGCGCCACGGGGACCGTGACCGGTTCCAAAACACTGGTCGAGGTGGGTGGCTTGCGCCTGTTGGTCGACTGCGGTTTGTTTCAGGGGTTCAAAGCACTGCGCGAGCGGAATTGGGCCCCCTTGCCGTTTGATGCATCCAGTTTGGATGCCGTATTGCTGACCCATGCCCATATTGACCACAGCGGGGCCTTGCCGCTGCTGACCCGCCAGGGCTTCAAGGGCAAGGTCTGGACCACTGCGCCGTCGGTTGACCTGTGTGAAGTGCTCTTGCAGGACACGGCCCACCTGCAGGAAGAGGAAGCACGCTACCGCAACCGCCATCGGGCTACGCGGCATGATCCGGCCGAGCCCCTGTACACCGTGCGCGATGTGCAAGCCTGCTTGAGCCAGATGCACCGCGTGCCTGCCGATGGCGTGGTCGATTTGGGGCATGGGGTGAGGGCTCGCTTCACTGGGGCAGGGCACATTCTGGGCGCTGCCAGTGTGCACATTGAGCATGCCGGCAAGTCGGTGCTGTTTTCGGGTGATCTGGGGCGCTCTGACGATTTGCTGATGCACCCCCCGGTCACGGGGCAAAAGGCCGATTGGGTGGTGGTCGAGTCAACCTATGGCGACCGCCTGCACCCTGATCTGGACCCGATCGAACGCCTGGGCGATGTCATTCGGCGCACAGCTGCGCGGGGTGGTTCGGTGGTCATACCGGCCTTTGCCGTGGGCCGCACCCAAGCGCTGCTGTATGCCCTGTATCGCCTCAAGCAAGCGGGTGCCATTCCCGATTTGCCCGTTGTGCTGGACAGCCCCATGGGTGTGGCGGCGTCTGGTATCTACGACCGCTATCGCAGCGAACATCGCCTGACCGACGAGGAGTGCCGTGGCATCCATGGCATGACCCGTTTCGTGCGTGACGTAGAAGACTCGAAAGACTTGATGCAGCAGCGCTATCCCATGGTCATTGTGGCCGGCAGCGGCATGGTGACCGGTGGGCGTGTCTTGCACCACATTGCGCATTTCGGGCCCCATGCGCGCCATGCCATCGTGCTCAGCGGCTTCCAGGCGGGAGGCACGCGGGGCGCGGCGTTGGCAGGAGGTGCGACGTCGTTGAAGATGTTTGGCGAATACGTGCCCATTCGCGCTGAGGTCGTGCAAATCGATGGCCTATCGGCGCACGCCGATCAGACTGGCTTGCTGGAGTGGCTGGGTGGCCTGGGCCAAGCCCCGGCGCAGGTGTTCGTGACCCATGGTGAGCCTCAGGCCGCCGACACCCTGCGTTTGCGCATACAGGAGCGTTGGGGGTGGAAGGTGCGAGTGCCCGACTACCGTGAAACCTTCAAGCTGGGCAGCGCTTGATCTGACGCAAAGCCTTGTTGACGTTAGGCCGTTACCGTCAGGATCCTCGTTTTCGTGGGTCTCGTTCATGTCTGCTTCCGCGCCTGATTCTTCTCTTGTCGATTCCGCCCATGTTGATGCGGCACTGGCCAGCAAACTGCAAGGCAGTGGGCTCAAGCCCTTGAGCCTGGGGGGGCGGCAGTTGCTGCCCATCGTTCAGGGAGGCATGGGCATTGGTGTGTCGGCGCACCGGTTGGCGGGGGCGGTGGCTGCCACAGGCGGGGTCGGCACCTTGTCTGCGGTGGACCTGCGGCGCCACCATCCCGATTTGATGGAGCGTACCCAAGGACTGGCCGCTCGCGTGGGGCAGGATGCCGACACCCGCGCAGCCATCGATGCCGCGAACCAGGAAGCCGTGGCGCGTGAAATTCGTGCCGCTCGCGAACTCTCGGGCGGGCGTGGCTTGCTGGCCATGAACGTGATGCGCGCGGTCAGCGACTACGCCGGCTATGTGAAGCGTTCGCTGGAGGCGGGCATTGACGCCGTGGTGGTGGGCGCAGGCCTGCCGCTGGATTTGCCCGATCTGGCTCAGGACCACCCCAAGGCCCTGCTCGTGCCGATCTTGTCGGATGCGCGTGGCGTGCAGCTCATCGTGCGCAAGTGGGAACGCAAGAAGCGCTTGCCAGACGCCATCGTGATCGAGCACCCTCGCTTGGCCGGCGGGCATCTGGGCGCCGCCAAAATTGCAGACCTGAACGACCCACGATTTGATTTTGAGCGGGTCATTCCTGAAGCGCTGGCTTTCCTGCGTTCGGCCGGCATTGAAAAGGAGATTCCTCTGATCGCAGCTGGCGGCATTCGCAGCCATGCTGACATCCAGCGCGTGCAAAACCTGGGCGCTGCCGGAGTTCAGTTGGGGACGCCTTTTGCTGTGACGCAAGAGGGCGATGCCCACCCCGAGTTCAAGCGGGTGTTGGCCTCGGCTCGCGATGAAGACATGGTCGAATTCACCAGTGTCGCTGGCTTGCCTGCGCGTGCGGTGGCCACGCCCTGGCTGAAGGCCTACTTGAAGATCGAGCAAAAGCTGCAAGCGGTGGCCCATGTGAAGAACCGCTGCACCAAAGCCTTTGATTGCCTGGCTCAGTGCGGGCTGCGTGATGGCCTGGCTGGCTGGGGTCAGTTCTGCATCGACAACCAATTGGCTGCAGCCATGCGGGGCGACATCAAGAAAGGCCTGTTCTTCCGTGGCGTGGGGGCCTTGCCCTTTGGCGACCAGATCCGCAGCGTGCGTGAACTGATGGACCGCTTGCTCAGTGGCGAGCCTGACGGTTTGGCCACTTGATGGCCTGCGGCCTCAGGCCGCAGACGTCAACGGCTCTGCTGGTGGCACCCATTGCTGGGGTGCCAGCCCCGTGTGCAGCCGTGTGTGCATTTGCACCGACGAGAGTCGGAGTTGCCACCAAGCCAACTGGGCTGCAGGCCAGTAAAGCCCCAGACTCAGTACCGTCAGCAGGGCGTTTTTCAGCGACAAGGACAGAAGGGCCTTCGTGCCCAGGTCGCTCTTGAAGCGAAGCCATTCATTGCCAGTTTCGGTCCACACCAGATTCTGGGAACGCGAAACGAAATAGGCGTGCGGGATGAGCCAGGCCGCCCCTATAAACAGCGCCAGTGCAGGCCACATTTTCTGGTAGACCTGATGGGTGCTCATGGGGCTGCCTGCAGGCAGGCTACTGACCGCCAGCAACAGCAAGACGAGGAAGAGTCCGATGGCGAGCGCGGTGCTGGCCACTGCCACCAGGCCAGTTTTGACGAACAAGGTACCCGCCTCCAGGGCGCTGCCCCTGAAGCGCATTTGTAGCGTGCCCCAGGCCAAATGACTTTGTCGGTAACGCTGCAGGTGCCACCAGGCGTAGGGCAACAGGGCGTACAGCGCCAGCGCGGTGGGAATGGCCGCAATCATGCCGGCGAGACGTGGACTGCCATTACTCCAGCGCCGGGCGGCCCAGATGCTGAGCCCGGCCACAATAGCCAGACTGCACAAGGGCGCCCAGATCAAGCGTGCAGCCTGGCCCAGTTTGCCTGTGAACCGCAGTGCCTGGCCTTGCCATGAGGTGTGCGCCAGCCGGATCCTTTGGCCTAGGTGCAGGGCGACTGGCCACAGCACCATCAGCGCACCCAGTGCCAACACACGAGGCCGACCCTGCAGCCACCATACCGAGCCCAATGCCAGGGCGCCCAGGCTGGCTTGCAGGGCATGTAGGCGGGCCATGGCGGGTGAATTCAGGTTCAGGGCTAGCGGATGGCCCGCCATCGCGGTGTGCGCCAACAGAAAGCGTTGCCTTTGTGTGCGGGCCCAGGGGTAGTACAGCCCAAGGGTCAGGCCGCACAGCAGCAGCCCCTTGAGCCAGATGGGGTAGTAAGTGCGCAGGTTGGCGGTGAACGCCACCTTGTGGCGCGTGACCCGCGTGGTGGGCGCGAGGGCGGGGCTAGGGTGGTGCAAGAGCCGCGACACCGAAGGCACGGTAGGTGCCCCCAGATCCGGGTGCGCCGCTTTGTGGGCGGACATGATGACAAGCTCCCTGCTTGGCTAATGGTTTTGTGAACAGCTATTTATGGGGGCTGCAGGCCTGGCCGAGGGGGCGAGAACCGCCAAGAGCCCTACAATTTTTAGATGACTGCTTACTCTGCAACCCCGGAATTGTTTTCCCAATCGCCCTCCGCCGGCAATTCCCCCATGCTGGTGGGGCTCAACCCAGAGCAACTGGCTGCCGTGACGGCACCTGATGGCCCGTCGCTGGTTTTGGCAGGGGCCGGGTCTGGCAAGACCCGTGTGTTGACCACCCGCATTGCCTGGTTGTTGCAGACCGGTCAGGCTTCACCCGCCGGCATCATGGCCGTCACCTTCACCAACAAGGCTGCCAAGGAAATGCAGGCGCGCTTGTCGGCCATGCTGCCCGTGAATACGCGGTCGATGTGGATTGGCACTTTCCACGGCCTGTGCAACCGATTCCTTCGGGCGCACCACAAGGTGGCGGGGTTGCCGCAGGCCTTCCAGATTCTGGATACGCAAGACCAGTTGTCGGCCGTCAAGCGTGTCATCAAAGCGCTGAAGTTCGACGAAGAAAAGTGCGTGCCCAAGCAGACCACCTGGTTCATTGCCAACGCCAAGGAAAATGGCCAGCGCCCGCAAGACCTGCAGCCGCGCGACGAGCTGGGGCGCATGCAACTGGCGGTCTACCAGGCCTATGAAGACCAGTGCCAACGCGAAGGCGTGGTCGACTTTGCCGAGCTGATGCTGCGCACCTACGAAATCTTGCGTGATCACCCTGAGGTGCGCGATCACTATCAGCGCCGCTTCCAGCACATTCTGGTTGACGAATTCCAGGACACCAACCGCTTGCAATACGCCTGGTTGAAGATGTTCGTGGGCAACCCCCACCAGCCAGGCCACAGCGTGTTCGCCGTGGGCGACGACGACCAGAGCATTTATGCCTTCCGCGGCGCGCAGGTGGGCAACATGGCCGATTTCGAGCGCGAGTTCCGTGTTCAGAAGGTCATCAAGCTGGAGCAGAACTACCGCAGCTTTGGCAACATCCTGGATGCGGCCAATACGCTGATTGCCCAGAACAGCAAACGACTGGGCAAGAACTTGCGCACCGATGCAGGTCAGGGCGAGCCCATTCGTGTGTATGAAGCCAGCAGCGATTACGCCGAAGCCCAATGGATCGTAGACGAAACCAAGCAGTTCCGCCGCGACGGGCAGGAGTTGCGCGAAGTGGCTGTGCTGTATCGCAGCAACGCACAGTCGCGGGTGATCGAATCTGCGTTGTTCAATGCCGGAGTGCCTTACAAGGTGTATGGCGGCCTGCGCTTCTTCGAGCGCGCCGAAGTGAAACACGCTCTGGCTTATCTGCGACTGATCGAGAACCCCAACGACGACACCAGCTTTCTGCGTGTGGTGAATTTCCCTGCTCGGGGCATTGGCGCTCGCACCATCGAGCAGTTGCAGGACGCCGCACGAGCGAGCGGCCGCAGCCTGTCGCAGAGCGTGACGGCGGTACCGGGCAAGGCAGGCAGCAACCTGCAGGCCTTCAATGCCCTGGTCGACGCGATGCGCGAGGCCACGCGCGGCCTGACCCTGCGCGAAATCATTGAGCACGTGGTGGAGGCCTCGGGTCTGGCCGACTTCTATCGAACCGAAAAGGAAGGCCAGGAGCGGCTGGAAAACTTGGCTGAATTGGTGAATGCCGCCGAAGCCTTTGTGACCCAAGAGGGCTTTGGCAAAGATGCCGTGGCTTTGCCGGTGGATGAGCTGGCGGGCTCGCTGACCGAAGGTTTGCCGGTGGCTGTGGCCCGTGTGGACACGCTGCCCGATGCTGAAACGGGTGAAATCATCTCGCCTCTGCTTGCATTCCTGACCCACGCTTCGCTCGAGGCCGGCGACAACCAGGCCCAGGCTGGCCAGGACGCCGTGCAGCTGATGACGATTCACGCGGCCAAGGGGCTGGAATTCAATAACGTGTTCATCACGGGGCTGGAAGAGGGGCTGTTCCCCCATGAAAACTCCCTGACCGACACCGAGGGCCTGGAAGAAGAGCGCCGCCTGATGTACGTGGCCATCACCCGTGCCCGTAAGCGCCTGCATCTGACTTTCAGCCAGACTCGCATGTTGCACGGCCAGACCCGCTACAACATCAAGAGCCGTTTCCTGGAGGAGTTGCCCGAGTCTTGCCTGAAGTGGCTGACTCCCCAGAATCAGGGTTTTGGCTCGGGTTTTGCCAAGGCTTACCAGGACAGTTGGGCCAGCGGCAAGGGCATGGGATCGATGGTGGGCGCTGGGGCTCAGCCTTATCGTTCCCAAGGTGGTTCGGGCTACGGTGGCGCCAGTGGCGGCCATGGCCAACGTGGTTCAGGGCAGTACTACGGCGGCGGTCGTAAGGAAGAGTCCTTCAAGGACCTGACCGCGCCAATTCCGAAGGCCATGGCCCAAGCCAAGACCGAAGGTGGCCTGCGCGTGGGCCAAAGCGTGTTTCACAACAAGTTTGGCGAGGGCGTGGTGCTGACCCTGGAGGGCAATGGGCCTGACGCCCGCGTGCAAGTGAACTTCGGGCGCCACGGCACCAAGTGGCTCATGCTGAGTGTGGCCAAGCTCACGCCCATAGAATGATGCGCGGGTGCCGTCTTGACGGCACCTGGGTCAAACCAGACCGTTGCGAATGGCGTAAACGGTCAATTCCGAGTTGTTCGTCAGGCCCAGCTTTTCCAACACGCGGGCGCGGTACACACTCACGGTCTTGGGGCTGAGCAGCAATTGCTCGGCAATGTCCGAGAGGCGTTTGCCTGACGCGATCATCACCAGGGTCTGCAGTTCGCGGTCTGACAGTTTCTGGTGCGCGTCTTCCTGGGCCGGGGCCGTCAGGTTGTCGACCAGCATCTGCGCTGTTTCCGGGGTCACGTACTTTTTGCCTTGCGACACCGTGCGAACGGCAGCCACGATCTGCGCGGCATCGCTGCCCTTGTTCAGATAGCCCGACGCGCCAGCTTTCAGGGCTCGCATGGCGTACTGGTCTTCCGGATACATCGAGACCACCAGCACCTTGAACGTGGCACCTTCTTCCTTCAGTACGTGCAGCACGTCCAGACCGCTGCGGCCGGGCAGGTTGATGTCGAGCACCAGCACGTCGGGTGTGCGGTCGCGCAGCAGGGAGCGCAGCTCGCCGTAGTCGCCGGCCTCGCCAATGACTTCGATGTCGGCCGCATCGGCCAGCGTGTCTCGAATGCCCCGGCGAATCAGGGCGTGGTCGTCGCAAAGAATGACTTTGATCATAGGGTGCCCCATTTGGTGGGGTCGTCTGGGTCTGTCTCAGCCGCGGGCTCGCCCGTCAAGGGCATGAGCGGGTCAATGAAACCATTTTCCGGGCCCGACAAGGGTACCGACAGGATCAGGGTGGTGCCGTCAGGGTTGCTGCTGATGTCCACCCACCCGCCAGCCGTTTCGGCGCGCTCATGCAGGCCGCGAATGCCGAACGAGCGGGCCTTGGCCAAGTCTTCTGGACTCAGCCCTTTGCCATTGTCGGTGACTTCGATGGACAACACGCCGCCAGCCTGGGTGATGTCGACCGACACCTTGCTGGCCTGTGCGTGTTTGGAGACATTGGTGAGCGCTTCCTGGGCAAAACGGTAGGCCACCAAGGGCACGCCAGCAGGCAGGTCATACGACTCCTGGCTGGTGCGGAATGTGGCCTCGATGCCAGTGCGCTTGCCGAAGCGGTCGGTCATCCAGTGCAGCGCAGGTACCAGCCCTTGCTCCAGAATGGCCGGACGCAGGTTGTGCATGATGCGTTGGCTGGCCTCGTGGGCGTGCTGAACGGTTTCCAGTGCCTGCTGCACGCGTTCAGCAATCTTGGTGTTGTCGGTGTGGCGTGCAATCCACGCCAGATCGAGTTTCACGGCCGTTAGCGAGCCCCCCACATCGTCGTGCACTTCACGGGCGATGGCTGCGCGCTCGCGCTCGATGCTGGCCTGAAGGTGCTGCGCCAGTTCGCGCAATTGCTGGCGGGAGCGGCTCAAAGCCAGATCGGCCTTGCGCTTTTCAATGCGGGTGCGGTTGGCTTCCATGGCCAGCATGGCCGCAGGTGCCAGACGGGCCAGATTGCTTTTGAGCAGGTAGTCGTTGGCGCCATTGCGCATGGCCTGCACCGCGATGTCTTCCCCGATTTCGCCCGAAACCAGGATGAACGGCACCAGCTTGCCTGAGCCGCGCACCTTCTCCAGGGCCTGCAGGCCGCCAAAGCCGGGAATGTTGTAGTCCGACAAGATGAGGTCCCAATCCTCATCTAATGCCTCAATCAAAGCATCCTCAGTGTCGATACGGTAGATGTCGGCGTCAATGCCGCCCCGCCGCAAATGGATGGACACCAATGCGTGATCTTCTTCACTGTCTTCGATATGCAGGACTCGCAGCCGAACGGCTGTTTCGGTCGCTTTGCCGCAGTCAACGGAGTCACTTTGCAGGGCTGGATCGGTCACATGCCACTTTCAATCGAACGATTTACACCACGTTTACCTGTGTGATTGTGCTCACTCTGGCACGGGAAACGAGAAAAATTCTATCAACCGCCTACACAGTTTGAAGGAAATGCCGAATGACACAACTGAACTGTGTAAATGGCGAATTTGTTTGCCAACGCGCCCCTGCTGTCCGGGGCCTGTGAAACTAGGTTGAGTGGAGCCACGATGCTGACCAACGACGATCCCGTCGCACCGCCGCCCGGCGATGTTCCGGTTCCGGAGATGAATGGAGACCCGTACTCCAAATTCCCCGGAAGCGAAATGCCGCTGCTTCTGGCTGCAGAGCTGCAAGATCACCTGATGACAGCGACCAACGATCTCGAGCGCTTGCAGCGTCTGCTCGATCATGCCTGTGAGGTGCTCATGGGCGGATTTCATGGCGCTGCCGCCCAACTGGGGGATGCGATTGATGGCGGGCACGAGTTGTCGCCTCATTTGCAGGAAACCCTCAAGACTTTGTACCAGGCCGTCACTGCCCTGCAATTCCAGGACATGGCGACCCAGTTGATAGCTCACACGAACAAGCGGTTGCGTAACTGCGCCGACCAGATCGCCCGAGATGCGCTCGGGGACGACGATCCGGACGGAGCGGCCGTGGTCGAAGACGGTCCGATGAAGCCCAATCCTGTGACCCAGGATGAGGTGGACGCCGGCTCGGTGGAGTTGTTCTAAAGCTTATGTTCCATCAGCCGAAATGCCGTTCGCCTGCGATTGGTACTTTTTTCATTGCCTGCTAACTAGCCCTGTTTTTCAAGCCCGGAGAGCGACATGCATTCGATCCTTGCCGTCGACGATTCTGCATCCATGCGTCAAATGGTGGCCTTCACTCTGAAGAGTGCTGGCTACAACGTCGTCGAAGCCGTTGATGGCCAAGACGCCTGGGAAAAGGCCGGTGGCCGCAGTTTTGACCTGGTTCTGACCGACCAGAACATGCCCCGCATGGACGGTATCAGCCTGACCAAGAAGCTGCGCGAGAACCCTCAGTTCAAGTCCACCCCCATCCTGATTCTGACCACCGAGTCCAGTGATCAGATGAAGCAGGCCGGCCGCGCTGCTGGCGCCACGGGTTGGTTGGTCAAGCCCTTCGACCCCAACAAGCTGATCGAAGTGATTCAGAAAGTGATCCGCTGATTTCAGTTCGGAACTTTCCGACACCTCCCTCACGACAAGATTCGGGAGCCAGTCATGGCAGAGACAAGCACAGACAACAGCCAATCCGCAGGCATTGACCTCAGTCAGTTCTACCAGGTCTTCTTTGAAGAAGCTGGTGAGAATCTGGAGAACATGGAACAGCTTCTGATGAAGCTGGATATCGAGGCGGCTGACGACGAAGAGCTCAATGCGATCTTCCGTTGTGCTCACTCGATCAAGGGTGGGGCAGCGACGTTCGGCTTCAGCGATGTGGCCGAACTGACCCACCAGATGGAGACGCTGCTGGACAAGCTGCGTCGACACGAGTTGCAGCCCACCGCACCGATGGTCGATGTGCTGTTGTCTTCGGGCGATTCTCTCAAAGCCATGTTAGCGCGCCATGCCGGCGCGGGTGGTGACGAAGTCGACACCACCGAACTCTTGTTCAACATTCGTGCTTTTGTCGCAGGCGAAGGTGCTGTGGCCGCGGCTCAGCCTGTGATGGCTGCACCCGAGCCTGCCGCGCAGCCCGTTGCCGCACCCGCAGCAGCTGTTGCAAGCGATACAGGGGCGCTGTCGACAACCGTGGCACCGACTTCGGGTCAGCGGGTGGTTGAACTGCGTGTGGGGCCGCTGAATGACCCCGCTGTGGCAGACAACCTGGCCGAGTTGTTCAAGGAAATCACCGATCTGGGCACCATCGAGGCTTTGCCGGATCATCCTTCCCTCGCTGGTGTGCGCCGCTTCAAGGTCACCACCGCGACAGCCGAGTCCGAACTGCTGGACCTGTTCACCTTCCATGTGGCGCGTGAACAAGTGGCTTTCTTCTCTCTGGAAGCCCCCGCGGCTGCCGCGCAACAGGCTACCCCCGTGGCGGCGGCTGCTGCGCCTGCGGCAGATGCCGGTTTTGGCTTCTTTGATGATGCCCCTGGCGCACCCGAAGCGGCCGCTCAAGCTGCGCCTCAGGCAGCTGCCCCAGCGGCTGCTGCCCCTGCAGAGAAGGCATCTGGCTACGGCTTCTTTGATGATGCACCTGGTGCGCCAGCAGCCAAGGCGGCAGAGGCCGCTGCTGCGACCCCAGCGCCTGTCGCGGCTAAACCAGCGGCTGCAAAGCCTGCTGCCGCACGGGCGGAAAAGCCTCAGGCAGCGACGCTGGAAGCTTCCACCATCCGTGTGTCGGTGGAAAAGGTCGACCAGCTCATCAACCTGGTGGGCGAACTGGTGATCACCCAGGCCATGCTGGCGCAAAACAGCCGTGGGCTGGACCCCGTGGTCTACCAGCAACTGGTCACCGGCTTGACCGATCTGGACCGCAACACCCGCGACCTGCAAGAAGCGGTGATGTCGATCCGGATGATTCCCATGTCGACGGTGTTCAGCCGCTTCCCCCGCATGTTGCGCGACTTGGCCAACAAGCTGGGCAAGAAGGTCGAACTGGTCACCCAAGGTGAAGCCACCGAGCTGGACAAGGGGCTGGTGGAAAAGATCACCGACCCGCTGACCCACCTGGTGCGTAACAGCTGCGACCACGGT
>CAYVOP010000087.1:0-13916 GCA_964453105.1 uncultured Aquabacterium sp.
GAAGCCGCCGTGGAACAGGGCTTTGCCGAGTTCCGCCTCGACAACGTGGCCAACAGCATCTACCAGTTCGTGTGGGACGAGTACTGCGACTGGTACATCGAAATCGCCAAGGCCCAAATCAACGCCGCTAAGGACACCGGCAACGATGCCGCCGCCCGCGCTACCCGCCGCACCCTGATCCGCGTGCTAGAAACTGTGCTGCGCTTGCTGCACCCCATCACGCCCTTCATCACCGAAGAGCTGTGGCAAGTGGTGGCCCCCGTGGCCGGCCGCAAGGCAGCGGACTCAGACGACACCATCGTGGTCGCGCCCTACCCACAGGCTGAACTGGGCAAGGTCTGCGCCGAGTCGGACGCCTGGATGGCCAAGCTCAAAGCCATGGTGGGTACCACCCGCAACCTGCGCGCCGAAATGAGCCTGTCGCCTGCCGAACGCATGCCGCTGCTGACCACCGGTGACGGCGAATTCATCACCAAAGCGGCCCCCATCTTGAAGGCGCTGGGCAAGCTCAGCGAAGTCAAGGTGTTGGACGAAGCCGCCTTTGCTGAAGCCACCACCATGGCCCCTGTGGCCGTGCAAGGCGATGCCCGCCTGGCGCTGCACGTCGAGATCGACGTGAAAGCCGAAAAGGCCCGCCTGAGCAAGGAAGTGGCTCGCCTGGAAGGCGAAATAGCCAAGGCCAATGCCAAGCTGGGCAACGAAAGCTTCGTGGCACGCGCCCCTGCCGCCGTGGTGGAACAAGAAAAAGCCCGCGTGGCTGACTTTGGCACGACACTGGCTCGTGTGAAGGAACAGCTGCAACGACTGGGCTGACCCAGACCGCGCCCGCAGCTTGCTCGGGCCATCCACAAAAAAAGGGGATTCGATGAATCCCCTTTTTTACATCTCAGCCCTCATTCGACGGCGCCACCGTTGAATGGCCCGCCCGGTGGGCGCATGGCTGGAACCAACCCTGCCATTTCCAGTTGCATCAAGATCATGTTGACCAACGTTCCCACCGAAGGCCGTCCGGTATCAACACTGTAGTGCGCCGTCTCTTCGTACAAAGGATGGCGCTGCTGATACAACTCACGCAATTTGGCCAAGGGGTCGGCCACCTGCAGCAAGGGCCGTTGCGTATCGTGCCGCAAGCGGCGATACAGCTCGTCTGGCGTCGAGCGCAAATAGACCACCGTGGTGCGGTCTTTCAAATGCTGCCGATTCGTCGGGCGCAACACCGCCCCGCCCCCCGTGGCCAGCACGATCAAGCCTCCCTGGTGGGCACTCAGCTCATCGATCACCGCCTCTTCATGATCCCGAAAAGCGGACTCCCCAAACTGCTCGAAGTAAGCGCGAATGGGCATACCCAAGCGCTCTTCCAGCACGGAGTCGGAGTCGACAAAACGCGCCCCCAGGCGCTTGGAAAGCTGACGCCCGACGGTGGATTTCCCCCCGCCGGGCAGTCCGACTAAAGCTACAACAGATGGCAAAGGTGACTTACCCCATCAACGCAGGGCAGCCTTTTCAGATACCACCTTCGGCGTCAGGAAGATCAGCAATTCGGAACGCTTCGAACTGCGGATGTTGTTCTTGAACAAGTTCCCCATCACCGGAATGTCGCCCAGCAAGGGAATCTTCTGCTCGGTCTGATTTTCAGACTGCTGGAAGATACCACCGATGACCACGGTGCCACCGTTCTCCACCAGCACTTGGGTCTTCACGTGTTTGGTGTCGATGGCGTAACCAGCGGTGGTCACCTGGCCGACGCTGTCCTTGTTCACGTCCACATCCAGAATGATGCTGCCTTCAGGCGTGATCTGAGGCGTCACTTCCAACTTCAGATTGGCCTTGCGGAAAGCGATCGAGGTCGCACCGCTGGAGGTCGCCACCTGATAAGGCAACTCGGTACCCTGCTCAATCAGTGCCTTGATCTGGTCAGCCGTGATCACACGAGGGCTGGAAACAATCTTGCCTCGACCGTCGGCTTCCAGAGCGGACAACTCCAGGTTCAACGCATGGTTCACACTGGATGTAAACAACGAGATACCGACCGTGGCGGGGTTGTAGCCGTTGATGGCCGACCCCGGCAGATTCACAAAGTAGCTGTTGGGAACGGTGGCGTTGGCACCGCTCAACGGCTGACCTGTTTGAGCCACCACGCCTTCGTAGTTGCCGCTCACACCCAAATTCAGCTTACCGGCGCCGCCTACTGAAGTGGCATTCGACGCCCCCAGACGCACACCCAGAGTGCGACCGAACGAATCTTCAGCCTCGACAATGCGCGCCTCGATCATGACCTGACGAGCCGCAATGTCGATCTTGGCAATCATTTGCTGGATTTCTTCCAGCTTGGACGGAATGTCGTTGACGAACAGTTGATTGGTACGGGTTTCGTAGATCACGCTGCCACGTGGCGACAGGATACGAGCGTTTTGGCCAGACGAACCCGTTGTGTTGGTGCCTGCCAAACCCTTGGCAATCTCTTCCGCCTTGGTGTAGTTCAACTGGAAGGACTGCGTGCGCAGCGGCTCCAGAGAAGCGACCTGAGCCTTGGCTTCCAGATCGATCTTTTCCTTGGCGTTGATTTCATCCTTGGGCGCAATCCACAGCACATTGCCAGACTTGCGCACGCCCAAGCCCTTGGCTTGCAAGATGATGTCAAGCGCTTGATCCCAAGGCACATCTTTCAGGCGCAGCGTGACGTTACCGGTCACGGTATCGCTCGTCACCACGTTGAAGTTGGTGAAGTCGGCAATGACTTGCAGCAGCGCGCGCACTTCAATGTTCTGGAAGTTCAGCGACAGCTTCTCACCCGCATAGCCTGGACCTTGGGTCAGCTTATTGGGGTCGACCTTGCGCGAACGCACTTCCAGCACGAACTGGTTGTCGCTTTGGTAGGCGGAGTGTTCCCACTCGCCATGGGGGTCCACCACCAGGCGAACACGATCGCCGCTTTGACTCACCGAAACGGTATCCACCGGCGTACCAAAATCAGTCACATCAAAGCGACGACGCAAGCGCTCAGGCAAGGTGGCACGCACAAACTCGACCACCAAGTTCTGGCCCTGCTGCTTGATGTCCACGCCCACCTGGTTGTTGGGCAAATCGACCACAATGCGACCCGCGCCATCTTGTCCACGACGGAAATCGACATCTTTCAAAGCCAAGGGGTTGGCATTCTGGCTTTCGGCAAAGCGCACTGTGTTATCAGCGGGCGCAGGCGAAACAGCAGCCACCGCAGGAGCTGGAGCGGGCGCAGCGGCTGCCTTTGGCATCGAGACGCCACCGGTCGACACAGGAGCTGGAGCAGCCACCGGGGCAGGCGCCACTGTGGCTGCCGCACCGGGCGCAGCCTTGGCGGGAGCCAGAGCCGGATCAAGCACCAGCAACAAAGCTTTGCCTTGCAGCTGTGCCTTGTAATTGGTGGCCTGACGCAAATTCAAAACCAAACGCGTGCGATCGCCGGCTTGCACCACATTCACGCTGCGCAGGTTGCCCTGATTGATTTCAACGGCGGGCTTCTTGAGCTGGCTGGTCACCCCAGGCAGATCAATGGCAATGCGCGGAGGCGCCTGAACCACGAAGCCCGCAGGCACCACCGGCAACGCTTCGCTCAAGTCAATGCGAATGACATCCGAGCCGGCCTGTTGCGAACTGGTGATCGACTGGATGGCTGCAGCCGCCCAAGTCAGCGGCGACACCAGCGACAAGGACAAGCCAGCCAAGGCAACACGCCACACGTTCTTCATGCTGTACTCCTGCTTGATATTCATCGACCACTCTCCTGCAGCTGCAACGTGGTCGGGCGCTCGATCCATTCACCTGAAGCGTCCTGCACGATCTCGCGCAAAGTAATTTCCGTCTCGGAGATCTTCATGATCTTCCCGTAGTTCTGACCCAGATACTCGCCAGCCTTGACCTGGTACAACAAGCCGTCGACCTTGAGCAGCGCATAAGGAACACCCTGCTTGGACACGCTGCCCACCATCGACATGCTGTCAAGCGGGAAGGCTTCCAGAGGCTCCTTGCGACGATTGAGTTCGCTCGCTACAGCGGAATTCGGCTGTCTGGCCTCTTGCTTGAGAGCGCCAGCCAATTTTTGTGCACTGAAAGGCTCAATGCCGTCCATGCCGGTATAGGCCTGGGGGTTGAACTTCTGCGGCAAAGCCAATGGCGTCACGTTAGGTTGAACCTCGTGGCGCTGCTGCTCCATCCAGGCGCGCAATTCTTCTTGCTCACCACCACAACCGGCAAGAGCACTGATCATCACGCAAACGGCAACCCAAGGGAGATTAAATCGGGGCGTCATCATTTGTTGTCCCCCTTCTTCTTCTTGGCTTTATCGGCCCGCATGCTCTCAACCTCAGTGGGGTCAAGATATCGGTAAGTTCTTGCGGTCGCTTCCATGAACAACGTTCCAGTGGGCGAGTTGTCCTTGGAACCGACGTAGCCAACCACCAAGTTATGCAAAGTCACGATACGCGACAGGTTCGCAATATCTGCGGTGAAAGAACCGATATCGTGATAACGCCCAGTCACGCGCACCGAAATGGGCAACTCGGCATAGTAGTCCTTGACCGTCACCGATCCTGGACGGAACAGCTCGAAATCAAGGCCACGTCCTAAGCCTGCCTGGTTGATGTCAGACAGCAGGGCATCCATTTCGGCTTTGCCTGGCAACTGCTTCTCAAGCTGCTTGACGTACTCTTCTACCTGGATCCGCTGCTTGCGCAACTCCCCCAAGTTAACAGCCTGAGCAACCTTGCCGCGATACTCTTCTTTGAGCTGGGGCTCGCGATCACGTTGCGCCTGCAATTCATCGTTCTGCCCAGACAAGAACACAAACCAGCCTGCCGCCACAACTGCCACCGCAGTGAACAAGAAGGCCGTCACCTTCGGCAGAATGGGCCACTGCCCCGGCTCATTCGGATTGAGCCCACGGAACTGATCTTGGGCCTGAGCAGACCAGGCATTCAAATCAAAATTCAAGTTCTTCATCGCCATGTTCTCCCCCTCAAGGCTTCACCGCAGACGCGGGAGAGTTGGGTCGAGAAGCTGCTGCAGCCGGACCGGACGCAGCCTTGTCGGCTGCAGTCAATTCCTGCGGACGCTTCAGGTTGAGACGAACCGAGAAATCAAACAACCGCTTCGGATCGCGTGCGTCTTTCGACTGCAATACCCGCGCCTTGATTTCCTGCAATTCGGGGCGCTCCAGCCACTCCGACTTGTAGGCCGTGTTGCGCAGGAATTCAGACACGCGCTCGTTGGTCTGGGCCACACCCGACACAAACACAGATTGACCGTCTTGTTTGATGGAGCTCAGGTACATACCTTCAGGCGTCTGGCGAACCAGCTCATTGAGCAGATAGACCGGCATATTGCGATCGGTCTGCAAGTCTTCCACCGAACGCTGGCGGGCCTTCAAGGATTCGATTTCCGCCTTCAAAGACGAGACATCCTTGATCTGGTCTTCCAGCTTGTGGATCTCACCACTCAGGAACTCATTGCGTTCCGTTTGCGACGAAATCATCTGTTGCTGCACCATGTAGCCCAGCGCCAGTACCACGACACCGACCGCAGCAGAAGCACCCAGCCCCACAAAGAAGGCCTGCTTGCGCAGTCGACGCTTTTCCTCGCGGTGAGGTAAGAGGTTAATCAAAATCATGCGAGGAACCTCCGCATGGCCAGGCCGCAGGCCGTCAGGTATGACGGCGCCTCACGGCGCAGTTTGCTTTCACGCACGGCAGAACCCAACTTCATGCTGTCAAACGGATTGACCACCATCGCTGCAAATCCAGTCAACTCGGTCACGCGGTCTTTCAGGCCCGGCAAGGCTGCTGTGCCGCCAGCCAGCATCACGTAGTGCACCTTGTGGTGAGGCGTACTGGTAAAGAAATACTGCAGCGCACGACCAATTTCCTGCGACAGGCTGTCCACGAACGGACCCAGGATGGTCTCCTGGAAGTCTTCAGGCAGATCGCCTGCCAGCTTCTTGGTCTCAGCCTCTTCAAACGAGAAGCCGTACTGGCGGGAAATCAGTTGAGTCAGCTGCGCACCACCGAAGGCCTGATCGCGGTCGTACAGCAATTCGTTGTCTCGCAACACCTTCAGGCTGGTGGTTTCCGCCCCGATTTCGAACAATGCGATCAAGGCGTCCTTACCCTCACCGGGCAAAGCCTGAACCAGTCGTTCAACCGCCAACCGGGAGGCATACGATTCGATATCGAGAATGGCAGGCTTCAGTCCTGCTGCCTCGGCCAGACCCTGACGGTCCTGCACGCGATCCTTGCGAGACGCTGCAATCATGACCTCCACATCGCCAGCCGACGTGGTGCTGGGGCCGATCACACAGAAGTCCAGACTCACTTCGTCAAGAGAGAACGGAATGTACTGGTTGGCCTCGGCCTCCACCTGCATTTCCATTTCTTCTTCACGCAAGCCCGCCGGCAGCATGATTTTCTTGGTGATGACCGCAGACTGCGGCATCGCCATGGCGACGTGCTTGGTCCGGGTTCCGCTCTTTTGAACCACCTTGCGAACGGCCTCGGCCACTTCATCGAACTTTTCGATCTGGCCCTCCACAATCCAGCCCTTTTCAAAAGGCTCGGACGCAAATCGGTCCACGACGTATTCGCCAGACGCGGTCTGACTGAGTTCGACCAGCTTCACGCTCGATGAACTGATATCCAGTCCAATCATCGGCGGATGCCCTCGGCCCAAAAGCGTGTCAATAAAGCTCACACCATCCTCCATGCGCCCCACAAGACGCAGGAACGTTAATAAATCGGTTCAATGGTATCAGCAAAGGTTTTATGTCAGAAGCCGAGTAAAGCCGGATAAAACCGGTCTACGTTGCGCCTTCCACACGGGTTACAAGGAGTTTCAATACAACCCGCCAAGACCTCAGGCACATCACCGCTCCACGTATTGCGACGTAGATTCACGCAGTATCGGCACTTGGGTTTCTATAATTAACCCTTCATTTTTCCCGACCCCTCATGAGCGACGCCCAATCCGCCCACAGCACCAAGAAGTCCTCCCGCTTTGCTGCCTGGGGTGCCCAGCACTGGTGGATGCGATGGCTGGTCAAGCCCCTCCTCGTCCTGGTGGGGCTCATCGTCGCTGGAGCGGCGGCGATTGTATTGGTGGCCGGCATCGGCCTTTCGGTGGCTTACCCTAACCTACCCGAAGTCAGCGGGCTGACCGACTACCAACCGAAAATGCCGCTGCGGGTTTATTCGGCAGATCAGGTATTAATTGGCGAATTTGGAGAGGAAAAGCGTCAGTTTTTACCCATTCGCCAGATCCCAAAAGTCATGCGGGATGCCGTTTTGGCGATCGAAGACGCCCGCTTCTACAAGCACGGCGGGGTGGACTACATCGGTGTACTGCGTGCCGGCTTGGCCAACTTTGGCGAATCACGCAGCCAAGGCGCCTCCACCATCACCATGCAGGTGGCGCGCAATTTCTATTTGCCGACTGAGAAAACCTTTACCCGCAAGATCTACGAGATCCTGCTGGCCATGAAGATCGAAAGCCTGCTGAGCAAGGATCAAATCCTGGAGCTCTACATGAATCAGATCTACCTGGGGCAACGCGCCTATGGTTTTGCCGCCGCCGCAGACACCTACTTTGGCAAACCCATCAAAGACATCGACGTGGCCGAAGCGGCCATGCTCGCCGGCCTACCCAAGGCGCCCTCAGCCTACAACCCGATTCGCAACCCTAAGCGCGCCACCATCCGCCAGCAATACATCATCGACCGGATGTTTGAAAACGGATTCATCACCGCCGAACAGCGCGACGCGGCCAAAGCCGAACAACTTAGCTACCGAACCAAGCCCCCCATCCCCATTCATGCCGAGTACGCCGCCGAAGCAGCCCGCCTGCTGATGCACGAACAATACGGCGCCGACGCCTATACGCGAGGCATCAATGCCTACACCTCGATCAACATGACCGAGCAAATGGCGGCATACAAGGCCTTGCGCAAAGGCCTGCTCGATTTCGACCGCCGACAAGCCTGGCGCGGACCGGAGGCCTACATTGACCTGCCGACCGATGCCAAGCAGATGGACATCCGCATTGCAGAAGCCCTGGAAGACCACCCCGACAGCGACAGCATCATTGCCGCCGTGGTCATAGACACCGACCCTAAGAAGCTGGTGGTCACCCTGCAATCCGGCGAGCAAATCATCCTCACCGGTGACGGCCTGAAAGCCGTCGGCAACGCCTTGACCGACAAAGCCACCCCTAAGCAGCAAATCCGCCGTGGCGCCATCATCCGCGTCATGCTGGACAAGGAAAAGGGCAAATGGCAGGTTGTGCAAATGCCCGAAGTGGAAGGGGCATTCGTATCCATGGACCCTCGCACCGGCACCATCCGCGCCATGGTGGGAGGCTTCGACTTTTATCGAAACAAGTTCAACCACGTGACACAAGCTTGGCGGCAACCCGGCTCCAGCTTCAAGCCCTTCATCTACTCGGGCGCCCTGGAGAAAGGCTTCACCCCAGCCACCGTGGTGAACGATGCACCCCTGTTCTTTGACGCAGGCACCACCGGTGGGCAACCCTGGGAACCCAAGAACTACGACGGCAAATTCGAAGGCCCCATGCCTCTGCGCAAGGCGCTGGCCAAATCGAAAAACATGATCTCGATCCGGATCCTGCGCTCGATCGGCGCCAAGTATGGTCAGGAATGGGTCACACGCTTTGGTTTCGAAGCAGAAAAGCACCCTGCCTACCTGACCATGGCACTAGGCGCAGGCTCGGTCACCCCGCTGCAGATGGCCGATGCCTATGCCGTATTTGCCAACGGCGGCTATCGCGTCAACCCCATGCTGGTCACGCGGGTGACCGACACGCGTGGCCACCTGCTGGCGCAATACCGCCCCACCCCGCTGGATGAATCCATGCGCACCATCGACGCGCGCAACGCCTTTGTGATGAGCAGCCTTCTACAGGAAGTGACCCGCTCCGGTACGGCCGCGCGAGCCCAAGCCACCCTCAAGCGCCCCGACTTGTACGGCAAAACCGGCACCACCAACGACTCAATGGATGCCTGGTTTGCCGGCTACACCGCCCACAACGTGGCCGTGGTGTGGGTGGGCCATGACCAACCCCGCAAATTGGGCGACCGGGAAACGGGCGGCGGCCTGGCCTTGCCGATCTGGATTGACTTCATGGGCGTCGCCCTGCGCAACGCTCCCATTGAGGAACCCGTGCCACCAGAAGGTGTCGTGAACATTGGTGGCGAATGGTTCTACGAGGAATACACCTCAGGCACAGGCGTTCGGGAGTTGGGTCCCGACTCCGACGGCGCCTCAGGCCATACCCCCGCCCCGGCCAGTAGCGAAGAAGAAAAGAAAGGCATTCTGGATCTGTTCGGAGGAGGCAAGGCGAACTGACCCTGCTACTTAGAACTTCAAAGGCTTGCCCAACTGTTCAGAGGCGCAAGCCGACAGCAGTGCAAAAAACTCTTCGCCTGACTTGGTGTCGATCCAGGCCCCTTGCGCCGAGTACTTGAAATGGAAGCCACCTCGTTTGGCAGCCAGCCACAACTCGTGCAGTGGCGGCTGCGCATTGATGATGAGCTGACTGCGGTTGGGCAAAGCCAAGGTCAGCATGCCCCCCGTCCGGGCTGCATCAATGTCAGCCACATCGTCATCTAGCCAGCGGTCCACGGTGGATTCGATTCGCGCCAGCGTCTCGCGAATGATCTGATCGTACTGGGCGTCGGTCAGACCCGACGGCGTGTCCTGGGAACTCATGAATCAGGGTCCTTAGAATAGCGGCATGAAACAAACAGTCCGGATTTTAGGCACGCCCACCGTGTCACCACGACCTCAATCGGCATATCCGACTCGGCGAGTGGGCGCCCCGGGCGCAGCTTTGGCCCTCAGTCTGGCGTTCAGCTTGGCTCTTAGTGGCTGCGGCCTCAAAGGCCCACTGTACCTCCCCGCCCCCGCCGCATCCTCTGCCAACACCCCCACATCGGCCGCGTCAGCGCCCTCCGCACCATGACCCTTCCAGGCTCACCCTTCCTCGCCTATCGTGGCGACGACCTCTATCTCGACGACGTCAAGCTGCGAGATCTGACGCAACAGCACGGCACCCCGCTGTATGTCTACTCCAAGCGCGCCATGCTGGCAGCATTGGCACCGTATCAGAAGGCATTGCACGGCCGAGCCCATCTGGTTTGCTATGCGGTCAAGGCAAACTCGAACCTGGCCGTGCTGCAAACCTTTGCTCAGGCAGGCTGCGGCTTTGACATCGTCTCGGCCGGCGAACTGTCGCGCGTCCTGGCTGCAGGGGGCTCAGCATCGAAGGTGGTGTTTTCAGGCGTTGGCAAGACCCGCGCCGAGATGGCCATGGCCATGAAAGCCGGTGTGAAGTGCTTCAATGTGGAAAGCACGGCCGAACTCGAAGTGCTGTCTCAGGTGGCGGTCGAAATCGGCATGACCGCGCACATCAGCCTGCGTGTGAACCCCGATGTGGACGCGGGAACCCACCCCTACATCTCCACCGGCCTGAAGGGCAACAAGTTTGGCGTGGCTCACGAAGAGGCCTTGGCCACCTACCGCCGTGCGGCGTCGCTGCCAGGCATCCATGTGGCCGGCATTGACTGCCACATTGGTTCGCAAATCACCGACGTGTCACCCTACCTGGATGCACTGGACCGCGTGCTGGATTTGGTCGAATCGATCGAAGCAGCTGGCATCCCGATTCACCACATGGACCTCGGCGGCGGCCTAGGCATCACCTACACCGACGAAACCCCACCCGCCGCAGACGAACTGATTGCGCAACTGCTCAAGAAGATCGATGCCCGCGGACATGGCCAACGAGAAATCCTGTTTGAACCCGGCCGCTCGCTGGTGGGCAACTCTGGCGTGCTGCTGACCGAGGTGATGTTCCTCAAGCCCGGCTCGCAGAAGAATTTCTGCGTGGTTGACGCCGCCATGAACGACCTGATGCGCCCGGCGCTGTACGAAGCCTACATGGGCATTGTGAACACCCACCAACGCCCTGACACCCCCGCCGTATGGGACGTGGTTGGCCCCGTGTGCGAGTCAGGTGACTGGCTGGGTCGTGAACGCGTCCTTGCCGTTCAACCAGGCGACGTGCTGGCTGTTTTGTCAGCCGGCGCCTATGGCATGACCATGGCCAGCAACTACAACACCCGTGGGCGCGCCGCCGAACTGATGATTGACGGCAGCACCGTGCACGTCATTCGCGCCCGCGAAGCGGTGGAAGACCTCTATCGCCACGAACGCCTGCTGCCCTGAGCAGCCGGCCCTGAACGCGCAAGGCGGTGCAACTGCACCGCCTCAAAAACAAAAGGCCGCAGGATGCGGCCTTTTTTACGCCGAGCCGAAGCCCGGCGCTCGCCCCGAAAGGCAAATCAGAACGAGTGATTGACACCCACAGCAAAGACACGAGTACTGGAACCCACGTTAGCGCTGCCACCAGCAAAGAAGGGGGTTTCAACCGAACCAAAGCTGGTCAGGACAGGCAGCGGGCCACCCATCACGTTCACCAAACCCGAATCGGTTGCAGAAGAGCGGCCAGCGATGTCGTTGACCACCCCCGCGCGCACATACAGCTTGCTACGCTTGGACAGGATGTAATCGCCAGCCAGCATCACACCCACATCTTTGCCCTTGCTGAAGTTGGTGAAGCGCGAGTACACAGCCTCAGCACCTACGGCAAAATTATCAATTGGATGCTTCACCCCCAAGGAGAAGGTCTGCACCTTCGGCCCCTGCACGCTGCCCGCATCGTTGGTGAAGTTGCCTTGATGGAAGTTGGCAGCCAGTACCGTGCCAGTGCTGGGCGCCTTGTACTTCACACCCAGTGCATAGCCTGAGTACTTGTCCAGGCTCATCAACACCAAACTGGTCAGACTAGAGCTGACCAACTGCGCATCAGCAAAGCGGTTGTAGTGGTAGCCACCCGTCGCACTCAGACCAAAGTCAGTTGCGTAATTGAAGAAGGCCCCATAAGTGCGACCGCGACCACTTGTGTTTTCCGTACCAGCAGAAGCCCCCCCAACGATCTGACCATTGGCTTCACTACCGCCCGTACCAACACGCAAGGCATTCACCTTGGGACCGACACCCGCATTCGGCGAGTAGGACACCGCTGCAGTCAAGCCATCAACCTTGGCCCAGTAGCTGATCTGGTTGTCCTGACGCACCTGCAGATTGTTAACAATCAAGCCCGAAGCCATCAAGTCAGCAGCGCCAATGGCCTCCACACTTGAGAATGCAAATGAGTAGAAGATGGGCGCGTACTGGCGCCCTGCGCGCAACTCGCCACCGGGCGTCGTCAAGGCCACAAAGGCTTGACGCCCCCACATGCGGGAGTCTTGGCCGTTCTGCGCACCGGTGTCTGTACCAAACTGGCCTTCCAGGGTGAACGAAGTCTTGTAGCCACCACCGATGTCTTCGGTACCTTTGACGCCCAGCATGTTTTGCGCCGAAATGCTAGGAGACACGCGGGTCAGCGAGGAACTCGCAACAGCAGCACCCAGAATATTGCGGCCAGCCTTCTTGTTGACGTGATCAACAGCGCCGTCGATCAAACCGTAGATCGTGACGCTGGACTGCGCCACTGCGGCGCCCGCGCCCATACTCAAGGCCACGGCCACCAGCTTAGAAAGAACTGTTTTGTTCATTTACATATCTCCTCTCACGGGTTCAATCCCGCGATAAAAGGATTGTTGCGCAGCGGTATCAACCACACCCTAGGGTTGACCTTAAGTGTCGCAATGCACCAACACGACGCATCAGATTGGTGCAATAAAAAAGGGCCCCGAAGGGCCCTTGGTTGAAACGCCCAGAGGGGCCCTCAACACAATCAGAAAGCGTGAGCCACACCGAATGCCACCCCACCGGCCAGCGTGTCGCCGGTGGTAGGAGCCAGCATGCCAACGGTGGCGCCAGACTCGTTGTTCACGAGGGTAGCCAGACCGTACACAGAAGTGCGCTTGGACAGCTTGTAGTTGGCCTTGACAGCGGTGATGACGGCGTCGTCATTGCCTGTCTTCGAACCAGCAATGTTCTTGGCCTTCGACACGCCAGCCGACACGGTCAGCTCGGTCGATACAGGCACAACAGCCTTCACGCCATAGACCGACAGGCGCTTAGCGCCAGCGGTGGCTGCAGCAACCTTACCGGTTTCGTTGTCCATGTAAGCGATGACCTTGGCAGCGCCCAGGTCGTAACCAGCGTACACCAGAGTGGCATTGGCGCGTTGGTTACCGGCGACGGCGGAGTTGTCATCGGTCACGTTCAAGTAACCCAAGCCAGCCAGAACGGGACCTTCAGCGTACTTCACGCTCAGACCGTAGGACTTACCAAAATTCGAACCGTAAGTCTCGGCACCAGGAACCTCTGCCGCAGGCGTGGTTGTTTTGTTCCAAAGGGCTGCAGTCGAGTACTGCACTTGTGCACTCAGACCAGGCATGATCTGGGGCAGCACGTAGGTGACAGCGTTGTCCACACGACGGTAGTACTCGGCAGCGCGGGTCTTGACGATCTTCAGATCGTCATAGGCCTGACCACCCAGGATGGTGGTGTCGCCAGCCAGCGCACCGATGGACGAATCTTGACGACCCACGCGCAGTTCACCAGCACCACCGGCCAGACCAGCCCACGCAGCGCGGTCAAAGAAGCGTGCGGTGTTGCCTTGAGCGCCGGTATCAGCATTGATGGCCGATTCCAGCACGAAGTTAGCCTTCAAGCCACCACCAATGTCTTCGGTGCCCTTGAAGCCCAGGCGCGAGGAAGCCAGATTGCCGGAAGAAACACGGGTCACTTGGTGATCACCCTTCACGCGCTCGACGGAGACATCGACCACACCGTACAGGGTGACGAAAGATTGAGCGAAAGCGGCAGACGAGGCGGCCAGAGCGGCCAGAGCCAGCAGAGTCT